>JAFKFE010000586.1:0-432 GCA_017308345.1 Alphaproteobacteria bacterium
CGACCTGATAGGCGCCGATATGCTGGGTGATGCCGCCGGCCTCGCCGGAGACGACATTGGCGTTGCGGATGGCGTCGAGCAGCGAGGTCTTGCCGTGGTCGACATGACCCATGATGGTCACGACCGGCGGACGCGACACCAGATCTTCCGGCCGGTCGGCGATGTTGAACAGCCCCTCCTCGATGTCGGACTCGGCGACGCGGCGGACCGTGTGGCCGAATTCGGACGCCACCAGCTCGGCCGTGTCGGCGTCGATGACGTCACCCGGCTTCAGGATCTGGCCTTGCTTCATGAAGTACTTGACCACGTCCACGGCGCGCTCGGACATGCGCTGCGCCAATTCCTGGATGGTGATGGTTTCGGGCAGGATCACTTCGCGCATGACTTTCTCGCGCGGCTCGTTGTGGAGCGCGCGTTTGAATTTTTCCTGGC
>JAFKFE010000586.1:458-1974 GCA_017308345.1 Alphaproteobacteria bacterium
TCCGACAGCGCCGAGTTCAGCGTCAGCTTGCCGCGGCGGCGATCTTCCTCGCCCTTGGTCGGCTTGGCCGGCCGCGCCACTTCCGGCGTGGCGAGACGGCGCGCCGGCGCACTGGCACCAGCACTGGAACCACCGGTACGCCGCGGCTTGGCCTCTTCCTCGTCGTCCGCCGTGGCGACATCGGCTGCCAGCGGCGCGCGGCGGCGAGCCTCTTCCTCGGCGCGCCGACGGGACTCGGCCTCAGTCTGCAGGCGTGCTTCTTCCTCGGCCTGACGGCGCGCGGATTCGTCACGCTCGCGCTTGCGGCGTTCTTCCTCCTCGGCGCGGCGCTTGCTCTCTTCCTGGGCGCGCTGGCGATCCTCGGCCTCTCGGACCTTGGAGCCTTCCAGCGCCCTGCGGCGCGCTTCCATCTCGCCGCGCGACAGCTCGTTCAGCACCATGCCCGAACGCTCCGGCGGCGGGGGCGGCGCCTTGGGCGCTTCCTGCACGACAGGCGCGGCGGCAACAGGAGCAGCGGCGGCGGGCTTCGGCGTGAAGACGGACGGCGCCACCGGCTCCGGCTTGTCGCCGGGCAGCGAGAACTTGCGCTTCTTGGTCTCGACCACGACCGACTTGGTGCGGCCATGCGAGAAATTCTGGCGCACGGTGCCCTGCTCGATGCCGGGGCGCTTCAGCGTCAAGGTCTTCTTCGGCGTAACGCTCAACGTCTTGTCGTCGCCCGATTTCGTATCGTTCATTCCATATCCTCTGCGACATCATCTTCGTCAGCAACGGCCGCAAGCATTGCCAGATCGTTCGGGGTACCGCCCCGATATCGGTCGAGCGCAACAACGCGCTTCTCAACCGCCAGTCCCGCGTCCTGCGCGAGGACGGCAGCATGTATCACATTTGTACCCCCCAATGCCAAGCTCAACTCGGCCTCGGAGAAAAGTTTGTAGGCAAGGATGGCGGGGCCGCCGAGATGGACGGTCGCCCGCCGCGCCTGACTGATCTTGCGGACACCGTCGTCCGAAGCCTCGGTCGCATGCAGCACGAGCAGCGCCTGCCCGTCGCGCACCGCGCCTTCGACCTTGGCGGCGCCAAGAACGACCGCGCCCGCCTTGCGGGCAAGGCCAAGCATACCCAGAGCGGATCTGGAAAGCAGACCGTCGACCATGCCGCCGAGATCGGACGGAACGGCCACCTGAGCCTTGAATGCACGGGCGAACAGGTTCTTCGCCGCCGCCTTCTCGATATGTAGGCGATCAGCGGTGACCCAGCAACCGCGGCCGGGCAGATTCCTCTTGATGTCGGGAACGACGGCCGAATCCGGGCCGACGACGAAGCGGATCAGTTCATCCGCTTCGGCCTGCCTGCGCGTAACGATGCAAGTGCGATCGTTCATCTCGTCCTGGGGCGGGTTGCGTGCGATGCGGTTTCACCTCACGCCCCAACAGCTTCGTCAGCCGCGACTTGTTCGGCTGCAAGCTCGTCTTCGCTGATCCAGCCGGCCTTGAGGCGGGCTGCCAGAACCATC
>JAFKFE010000587.1 GCA_017308345.1 Alphaproteobacteria bacterium
CGAAGAAGTCGCCTTCGTCTGCGACCTTCAGGATCAGTTCCTTGATATCGTAAGGTTTGTTGGCGTTGTCGGGGACCAGCCGGTCGAGCGACATGTCGTGATCCGTCACCGATTGGTAGCATTCGATTTCCGGGATTTCGGCCGTGTTGGATGCCGGCAAAAGATCGACCAGCCGGCGCATCTGCAGCAATGCCTCGACGTCATTGTCATAGGCACCGTCGGCGATCGAGGATTTGGTGGTGTGAACGCTGGCGCCGCCGAGGCTCTCGGCGGTCACCGTCTCGTTGGTCACCGTCTTCACCACATCCGGGCCGGTGACGAACATGTAGGAGGTGTCGCGCACCATGAAGATGAAATCGGTCATCGCGGGCGAGTAGACGTCGCCGCCGGCGCAGGGACCCATGATCAGCGAGATCTGCGGGATGACGCCGGAAGCAAGCACATTGCGTTGGAAAATCTCGGCATAGCCGCCGAGCGCCGCCACGCCTTCCTGGATGCGGGCGCCGCCCGCGTCGTAGAGCCCGATGATCGGCGCGCGGTTGCGCAGCGCCATCTCCTGGACCTTGATGACCTTTTCGGCATGGGCCTCCGACAGCGAGCCGCCAAACACGGTGAAATCCTTGGCGAAGATATAGACAGGACGGCCGTTGACGGTGCCCCAGCCGGTGACGACGCCGTCGCCGGCGATCTTGGTTTTTTCCATGCCGAAATCGGTCGAGCGGTGCTCGACATACATGTCGAACTCCTCGAACGAGCCTTCGTCGAGGAAGATCTCGATGCGCTCGCGCGCGGCGAGCTTGCCCTTCTTGTGCTGCGCCTCGATGCGGTCCTTGCCGCCGCCCATGCGGGCAATCTCGCGGCGGCGCTCGAGTTCCTTCAGCACGTCTTTCATGGACGACCCCCAAAACGGATGAGTGGTTTGTGGTAATCGCGAGGGCGGGGGAGCGCAAGCGCTCTCGTTTTGCTGCATTGCAACATGCGGCCCTTGCATTTCAGGCCGGACTCGTCCATATGGCAGCCATAGGCGCTTGGGCCGGGAACGAATCCGGCCTTCTCGAAGAATGAGACTGGTTGCGTCTGTTTTCCCTCTTTCCGGCTGATCGGCAAGGTGGCGAAAAAGCCCCGTGGCATGATGCCTGCGGGCACGACAGCGCAGCCGCGCGGACGATCATGTCCGCCGCCTTGTCGTTCCATGACAATGTTATCAGACGGCAGGTTGCGCCCTGCCGCCATCGATGTTTGCGGCCAAGGGGCCGCGTGAAAGAAGATTATTTTGACCAACGAAAACACTTTGCCCGGCACGGACACCGCGGAACTCTCGGGTTTTGCCGCGCTTGGCATCACGGGCGCGCTGCTCAAGGCCACGCTTGCCGCGGGCTTCACCGAGCCGAAGCCGATCCAGGTGCAGGCGATCCCGCCGCAGCTCGAAGGCCGCGACATTTTCGGCATCGCCCAGACCGGTTCCGGCAAGACGGCGGCGTTCGCGCTGCCGATCCTGTCGAAGATCATCGG
>JAFKFE010000588.1 GCA_017308345.1 Alphaproteobacteria bacterium
ACTGGATCGCGCAGTACACGCTGTCGGCCCCCGGCATGGTGGCCCGCATGCTGCTCAGGGCTCCGGAGGCTTTCGACCCGGAGCCCTGGATCGAGGGATTGCAGCGCACGCTGGCCGAGCCGGACCGGCTGACCGACGCGCGGCGGCGCGTGCTGGAGACGGCCGAGGGCGGGCTGGCCTGGACGCGTTCGGGACTGGCGCATGCCGCGGGCGTCTCCTCAACCGTGATCGACGGCCTGAGGGCGCAGGGCGTCTTCGAGACGGTGATGATCCCGCCGCGTCCGGTGGTGGCGGCGCCCGATCCCGGTCATGCCGCGACGGAGCTGATGCCGGATCAGGACGTTGCGGCGCAGAAGCTGCGCGCGGCGATCGCGGCCGATGCCTTCAACGTCACGCTGCTCGATGGCGTCACCGGGTCGGGCAAGACGGAGGTCTATTTCGAAGCGGTGGCGGCGGCGCTCGACACGGGCAGGCAGGTGCTGATCCTGCTGCCTGAGATCGCGCTGACGCATGCCTTCCTCGAACGCTTCCAGGACCGGTTCGGCGCCAAGCCGGCGGAGTGGCATTCGGACCTGCCGCCAAGGATGCGCGAACGTGTCTGGCGGCAGGTGGCCGAGGGTGGCGTGCGCGTCGTCGCCGGCGCGCGCTCGGCGCTGTTCCTGCCGTTCAAGGAACTCGGCCTGATCGTCGTCGACGAGGAGCACGATCCTGCCTACAAGCAGGAGGACCGCGTCTTCTACAATGCCCGCGACATGGCGGTGGTGCGCGGCCATATCGGCAATTTCCCGGTGGTGCTCGCCTCGGCCACGCCGTCGGTCGAGAGCCGGGTGAACGCCATGCAGGGCCGCTACGACCGGGTCGTGCTGTCGTCGCGTTTCGCCGAGGCGGCCCTCCCAGACCTGAAGTCGATCGACATGCGCCGTTCGCCGCCGGCGCGCGGCGGCTTTCTGTCGCCGGTCCTTCTGGAGCAGATGCAGCGCACGCTGGAGAAAAAAGAGCAGTCGCTGCTTTTCCTCAACCGGCGCGGCTATGCGCCGCTGACGCTCTGCCGCGTCTGCGGCCATCGCTTCGGCTGCCCGGTCTGTTCGGCCTGGCTGGTCGAGCATCGCTTCCGCGGCCAGCTCGTCTGCCATCATTGCGGCCACAATGAGCGGCGGCCCGAGGCCTGCCCGGAATGCGGCACGCTCGACCACCTGGTCGCCTGCGGTCCCGGCGTCGAGCGCATCGCCGAGGAAGTGGTGGGGCATTTCCCGGAGGCCCGCACCATCGTGCTTTCCTCGGACATTCTGGGCGGCGTGCGCCGGCTCAGGCTCGAACTGGAAGCCGTCGCCAATGGCGAGGCCGACATCGTCATCGGCACGCAGCTCGTCGCCAAGGGTCACAATTTTCCCGGCATGACACTGGTCGGCGTGGTCGACGCCGATCTCGGGCTTGCCAATGGCGATCCGCGCGCCGCCGAGCGCACCTTCCAACTGCTCAGCCAGGTGACGGGCCGCGCCGGCCGCACCGGCA
>JAFKFE010000589.1 GCA_017308345.1 Alphaproteobacteria bacterium
CCTTGCGCGAAGATGTCCTCGTTGTAGTTGCCGTCGAGCGAAGCCAGCACTGGCAGATCGCTGTTGTTGGTGTAGGCCAGCGAGGTGTTGAGCGAGGTGCCGTACTGGGTGTTGCTGTCGCCGACCGCGACAATGCGTGAGCTCGATGTGAGCAAGACCTGGGTCGGCGGCGCTACGACGCCGGTGGAGATCGCAGTGGCGACGAGGCCAAGGCCCAGGCCGAGACGGATCATTCCGAGATCACCGCCACCTTGAAGCCTGGGGGATGCAGAGAAGGTGTAGGGCACGCCCGCCATCAGCGGGATGCAGTCGCCGACAACGGCGGTGGGATTGCGGCCGAACGCGATCCAGGCGTTCCCGCCGAGCGCGGTGAGCATCCAGACCTGGTCGGCGCCGTCGCTGGCAACGGTCGATTGTTCGCTATCGGTGCTGACGTCCAGCGTTTCGACGTCGACCAGGTCATCGCTCATGACCGGTTTCATGCCCGCTTCGTGCGATTGAGCTTCAGCGATGCCGAGAACGATGTTGAGCTTGGTGGCCATGAGTGTTCCTATCCGAGACCCAGTAGAGATGGGGAGCGGATGCGGGTCTTGTAGTTCAGGCCTGCCTCATTCTGCCGCACTGCCTGGACAAGGCCAAAAAGCATCGACATCTGCCGCTCGTCCTCCTCCACCTGCATGTTCTGCCAGGCGTGGATCCTGAGCGCGTGGAGCATGTAGCCGAGCGCGTGGAAGAAGTGGTCGTCGCCGGTGAGCTTGACCCACTTCGCCGGTTGTTCCGGCAGCTCGACGCGAACCATGTCCTGCAGATGGGTCTGGATGATCAGCTTCTTGTTGCCGTAGCCGGCGAAGGCGATGTTCAGGCTGCGGATCATGCCCACGACCTTGTCGATGATGCCCGTCCGGTTCGAGGAGAAGTGGGTGATCGTGTCCGTCTCGTCCTTGACCGGCGTGAGCGGCGCGGCCTTCAGGCTGGTCGCATATTCCACGGGCATGATCTTGCCCTGGGCCTCGTCGCGGATCTCGCGGGCGAGCGGCGCGTACGGGTTCAAGTCCATGGCGCCGGCGACGACCCGGTACTTGGTGCGGATCTCCGCCAGCTTCTCCTTCAGGTCGTCAGCTGGGACCTGAAGCCATTGAAAAACAACCGGTACCGATAGTCCCAGATGAGCCACGACAACATGACAGGTTTGGCCGACGTCCACACCCACAGCCACTGGAGATCCCAAGGGTACATCTACGGCTCCTTCGCCTTTCATGACGGCCTCGATCTCCGGGATGGAGAGCCGAGCGCTCGCGTCGTTGTAGGGTTCGCCGAGCACCGTGTTGTACCAACGGCGCATCGAGTTTTTCCGTTTATAATCAAGTAGTTGTTCGACGATGTAACGGACCGTCAGACGCGGTGTGGCGAAGGGCCGGACCCAGTAGCCGCGGCCGAGGCGGCCAGGATGACGAGGCACCCACTCACGGACTGTGGGCTCGCCCAGGTCGAGCGGCCGGCCGCAGTGCTC
>JAFKFE010000590.1 GCA_017308345.1 Alphaproteobacteria bacterium
CAGCTGTCCAGCTTGTTCGTCTGGTAGGTGTCGTACCGTGCGGTCTCGAGCTTCGCTGCTTCGACCAGGCACGGCTCGAGGAAGGGGAACATCTCGACCCAGACCTCGAGATCCAGCGGAACTTTCGACCCACGCGGATCGGCGGCCGGCGCCATCAGACCCAGATACAATTCGTTTTCGTTGCAGGGCGAGTAAAGGATACGTTGGACGCGCGGCCAGAAGTTCCACATATCGATGGTGTTGTCCCACTCGCCGTGGCCGAGTTCCTTCTTCTTGCGCGGGACGATCAGCCGGATGATTCCGTCCTTCGACATCCAGCGGTCCTGCTTGAATCCGATGGAATCCCTGACCTTGGAGCCCACGCCGTCCGCGCCGACGATCAGGTCGGCTTCCAGAACCTCGCCGGTCTGGAGGGTCAGGCGGCCTTCGGGGTCGGCGGCGACCGCCTCGGAATCGACGCGGATATCGATCCCCAGCGCACGAGCGCGACTGACAAGGGCGTTATGCAGATGGCTGCGCGTCATGATGCGCCAGGGAAGGCCGTTGAACGTCTCCTTGGAGACGGACTTGTTATGCATCCAGGTTTCGTAGGTCGGAGGCGTGTGCGAGCCTTGGAGAACGTCGTCCAGGGCGCCCAACCCTTCGAGCACGCGCAGGCCGTTGTGCCAGAGATAGATGCCCGCGCCGAACGCCCGGAGCTCGGAGCTTTTTTCGTGCAGCCTGACGTCCCAGCCGTTCTGCTTGAGAGCGATGGCGGCCGTCAGGCCGGCAAAGCCACCGCCGGCCACCTCGGCGCGACGCGTCTTGCCCGGAGTTTTGTTTACATTGGCCATTTTCTATCCTGATGCTGCGTACGAGAAGACGGCGCGCTCGGCCGTCAGGCGTCTATGAAGTTGGTGATGGCTTTCAGCGTGATGTCTGGGGCGGTCTCGTTGACGTAGTGGTCGGCGCCGGGGACGACGACCACGGGCAGATCGGGCCGCAACCGGCTGGTCTTTGCCAGCGCCTCCGCCGAAACCAGCTTGCTCTCTTCGCCACGGACGATGAGGACGGGCCTCGCCACGTCGCGGTAAGCCTGCGTCAGGTCCGCGCGAAGGCCCTTGGCGGTCTGAGCCATTGCCGTGGGCGATGCCAGGGGACGCAGACCGCCCTCGACCCGCCGGTAGCCGCTTTTGACTCTGATCATGATGGCGTCGGCGGGAATATTCGGGTAGGGGCCCTGCAGATATGCCTGGACGGCCTCAGCATCCTTGAAAAGCCGGTCTCCGGCGTTCACCCGGCTCTCCAGGGCATCGAGCACTTCGGTCTCGATGTAGGGAGTGAAGTCGATTGCGATCACGGACCGCACCAGATCCGGATTTCTCGCCGCCGCGGTGACCGAGTTCCTGGCGCCGAGCGAATGCCCGACGAGGATGGCGGGACCTCGGCCGAGGGCGCGTATCAGGCTGGCGATGTCGTCCGCGTAATCATTCGCCTCGTAGCCGTTTTCGGGCTTGTCGCTGAGGCCAT
>JAFKFE010000591.1 GCA_017308345.1 Alphaproteobacteria bacterium
CATCACGAACAGGTCGAATGGCATGGTCGGGATTTCCAGAGTGGATACGGAAACCAGCGCCCAGCCGGAGAGCGGCAGCGCGATCTGGAAGGCGTAGAGCGCAAGGTGGGCGAGGGGCGCGGTCCGGCGCTCCAATCTTCCGACCGAGGCAGGCAGGGGCGGCGCCGCATTGCCGAGCCGCCAGGCGATGCGCAGGATGATCAGGCCCAGCAGCAGGAAGCCGAAGGATTTGTGCAGCTGGATCAGCTCGAAGGAGGTTCGCTGGCTCGCCGTTCGCACCATGACGAAGCCGAGTACGAACTGGCCGATGAAGATCAAGCCGATCAGCCAGTGGAGAACGATCATCGCCCAGCCATAGCGGGTAGGGGTGTTGGTGAGGGATTGCATGGTGGAAAAACGTCGCCGAGTCGGGCTTTCTTCCGAGATGCGCGCCCCAATTTCGGATGCCGGCGCCGCCCCTCATTGCCCTGCCGGGCATTTCTCTCCGTAAACGGGGCGAAAGAGGCCTGCACCGATTGTTTCGCCAATCTTCAGCGTTGCAGGAAGGGCGCCGGCGTTGCGGTAAGCCCCTTCTCCTCGTTCAACGGGGAGAAGATGCCGGCAGGCAGATGAGGGGCAGCGCCAACGATGGTAGAGTGGATACGAGCCGTAGCGACGGTTTCCTTCCGCGATCGCCGCTCACCCGCTTACCTTGAAGAAATCCACGAACGCCCTGAGCGCCGGCCGCATCTGCCTGCGGCTCGGATAGTAGACGAAGAAACCCTCAAAAGTCGGGCACCAATCCTCCAGCACCCGGATCAGGCGGCCATCGGCGAGCGGCGCCCGCACATAGTCCTCGAAGACGAAGGCAAGCCCGGCGCCGTCTATCGCCGCCCGGGCAATCAGGTGGTCCTCGTCGAGGATCAGCGGTCCTTGCGCGGAGATCTCGATCTCCTCGCCGTCCTTCTCGAACTCCCAGCGGTAGAGGATGCCGCTGGAAAAGCGGAAGCGAATGCAGCGGTGATCGGCCAGATCGCGGGGATGGCGCGGTTTCGACCTCGTCGCGAAATAGGACGGCGCGCCGACCAGGGCGCCGCGAAGGTCGGGCCCGATGCGCACCGCGATCATGTCGCGCTGCAGGCTTTCGCCGAGCCGCACGCCCGCGTCAAACCCGCCTTCGACCACGTCGGTGAAACGGTCCTCGATGACGATCTCGAGCACGATGTCGGGATAGGCGGCGGCGAAGGCGCCGAGCCGCGGCGTCAGCGTCAGATGAGCAGCCGTGCGCGGCACGGTCAGCCTGAGATTGCCGGCCGGCCGGTCGCGCGCCTCGACCGCCGTTTCCAGCGCAAGGTCGATCTCGGACAGCGCTGGCCGCAGACGCTCCAGTAGCCGCGCGCCTTCCTCTGTCGGGGAGACGCTGCGCGTGCTGCGCGCCAGCAGCCGTACGCCGAGCCGCGCCTCCAGGCTGGAGACCGCATGGCTCACGGCCGATGGCGCGATGCCGAGCTCGCGCGCCGCGCCGC
>JAFKFE010000592.1 GCA_017308345.1 Alphaproteobacteria bacterium
TGCCGACGCGGCCGATCGACAGCGTTGCGCCGGGCTTGGCCTCTTCCTTCTTCACCGCCAGGTCATGGGCGAGGTAGATCGCCGAATAGCCGAGGTCGATCGGGTTCCACAGAGCGACCGCCTGCGATGCGCCGTTGTCGATGAACTTCTTGAACTCCGACGGCAGCGCCAGCCCGGTGACATTGACCTTGCCGATCAGGCCTTCATCGGTCACCACCTGCGCAGCCGCTACAACACCAACCGTGGTCGGCGCGATGATCGCCTTGAGGTTCGGATAGGACTTCAACAGGCCCTTCGCCTCGTCGGTGCTCTTGGCCGAGTCGTCATCGCCATAGACGGTGGCGACGAGGTTGATCTTCGGGAATTTCTCCGGCAGCACCTTCTTGGCCGCCTCGATCCAGGCGTTCTGGTTCGTCGCGGTCGAGGATGCCGAGAGAATCGCGACGTCGCCGCCTTCCGGCAGGTAGTCGGCGGCGAGCTTGATGATCGTCTCGCCGATCAGGCCGGTGTCGGACGGGTTGAGGTGGAGCTGGCGGCCTTCCTTGGCGACGCCGGAGTCCCACGAGATCACGGTGATGCCGCGCTCCATAGCCTTCTTCAGCACCGGCACCAGCGCGTCGGCGTCATTGGCCGAGACGGCGATCGCGTTGACCTTCTGCGCGATCAGCGAATTGATCACCTCGATCTGCGCTTCGGCGGTAGCCTTGGTCGGGCCGGTATAGATCACGTCGACATCGCCCAGTTCCTTGGCCGCTTCCTCGGCGCCCTTGTTGGCGGCGTCGAAGAAGCCGTTGCCGAGCGACTTCACCACCAGCGCGATCTTGACGTTCTCGGCGTAGGCGGCATTCACGAACATGGCGGCGGAAAAGGCCGCCGTGACCAGCAGTTTCTTCAAAAAGCTCATCGAACATCCTCCCTTGAGCGTTGCATTCCATCGCCGCCGCGGGCGTGAGTTCCCTCAGGCCTGCAGTGAAGATTCTTCCTTGTCGCTTGACTGTTTGCGGGCGACGATCAGCGCCACGCCCGCGGCTTCCAGCATCTTGGCCTCGCGGTCCTCGATGCCCTCGTCGGTGATCACGGTCGCGATGCGCGACAGCCCGCACAGGATCAGGCTGGAGCGCATGCGGAACTTCGAGGAATCGACCAGCACCACCAGTTCGTCGGCCTGGTCGATCAGCTTCTGCTCCGCCTGGATCAGCAGCGGGTCGCCTTCCATCAGGCCGAGCGGCCCGAGCCCCTGCGCTCCCATGAACATGCGCCGCGCATAGAAATTGCGCGTCACGTCGTTGTCGAAGGGCGACAGGATGATGTTCTGCTCGCGGTAGATCGTGCCGCCCGACAGCATCACCGTGTTCTTCGAGTGCTTGAGCAGGTGCTCGGCGATCGGGAAGGAATTGGTGAAGATCGGCATGCGGCGGCCGGTCAGGAAGTGCACCATCTGGAAGGTGGTGGTGCCGCCATTGATAATGATCGGCTCGCCGTCCGTGCAAAGGTTCACC
>JAFKFE010000510.1 GCA_017308345.1 Alphaproteobacteria bacterium
GCCCTGCTCCTCGATATAGGTCAGCAGACGCCGTGCACGGCGCAACGAATGCGAGCCATAGGCGCGGGCAATCGCCGCATCGCCGGGACAGGGCCAACCTTCCTTCGCAGCGCGGGCAATCATCATGAAGACGCCTTGCATATCCTCCGGCAACAGCGAGGCGCGCACGGACACGTCCCGCCACGCATCGTCCTCGGCCATGTCGGAGCCGACTCCGGCGCGCGCCCGGGTCAGCATGCGGCGGAATTCCGAAAGGTCGGGCACCACGGAGGCGAGTCCCTCGATGCGGCAGCGGACGACGAACTCCTGATAGAGCACGCCGATGACGCGGAAGCCTGCGTCGGGCTCGGCCAGGATGGCGCGCAGGATGCGGTCCATGCGCTCGCGCCGCTCGGCCAGGTCCTCGGCGCTCGGCTGCGGCTCCGCCGGCTCGGGCCGGATGTCCAGCGGCGCGGCCTTGGCCGCCATCAACTGGTCGAGCAGGTCGGGCGAAGGCCGGCGTTGCGGCCTGACCGTCTCGGGTGGCGGCGCGGCGAGAATGACCGAACGCGCATCTTCCAGCGTCGCTTCCGGCAGCGGCATCAGCCGCGGCGTGCCGTTGCGCGGGCTGGTTTCGGTCTGGCCGCTGAGCGGACGGCGCGACAGGGCGGGCCCCAGCGCCATGAAATGCCCGCGCTCCAGATCGCGAAACGCCTCTGCCTGTCGCCGCTCCATGCCAAGCAGGTCGGCGGCGCGCGCCATGTCGATGTCGAGGAAGGTGCGGCCCATCAGGAAATTG
Source organism: Alphaproteobacteria bacterium (assembly GCA_017308345.1). Classification (GTDB taxonomy): domain Bacteria; phylum Pseudomonadota; class Alphaproteobacteria; order Rhizobiales; family Rhizobiaceae; genus Mesorhizobium. The sequence goes on from JAFKFE010000510.1 coordinate 779, forward strand.
GAGGCTTCCGCCGCGACATTCTTGGCGAGCTTCGCCAGCCGTTGCGTGGCGATGATGCCGGCAAGGCCGCGCTTGCGGCCGCGGCACATCAGATTGGTCATGGCGCCCAGCGAAAGCTTGCGCGCCTCGTCGGACACCTCGCCGGCGGCGGCCGGCGCGAAGAGTTGCGCCTCGTCGACCACAACCAGCATCGGATACCAGTGGTCGCGGGCGACCTCGAACAGCCCGCCGAGGAATGCCGCGGCGCGCCTCATCTGGTTCGCCCGCCGCCTGCAGGCCGCGCTCGGTATGCTCCTCGGCATCGATCACCAGATGGCCGTAGCGCTCACCGAGCGACACGAAATCGCCCTCGGGGTCGATGATGGTCTGTTGCACCCAGGGCGCGCTCTGTTCGAGCAGCCGGCGCAGCAGATGCGACTTGCCGGAGCCCGAATTGCCCTGCACCAGCAGGCGGGTCGCCAGCAGTTCCTCAAGGTCGAGGGCCGCCGGCGCGCCTGCCGTGGTCTGCCCCATCTCGATTGCAACGGTCATGTCTCGACTCGGATCGTCTCCCTGCGCGCGACGGGCTTACCAACCTCAGCACGGCGCGTCGAGCGCGGCCAGCAATCCGCCAGGTGGTGTTCCACATTTATGGGGCGAATGGCGGCAGGCTGTCGCCATTCGCACTGGTCGGACCACCATTTCGCTGGCGCTATCCGGCCATCGGCGTATCATCGCCTCAGGGAGGGTTCATGGCAGGAGGAGGCCAATGAACGTCGCTGCGGAAGTGCCCGTCATGGACCCGACGGTGCAAGATCTTGTTTCGGCTGCTCTTTCGAAATTTCGCGCCGGCGACACCGTGTCCACACGCGCCATGCTCGATGCCATACGCCATGCCGACCCGTCCTGCGAGGACAGCGACGACCATCTGGTCGAGCTGATTGTGATGGCCGCCGTTGGTAGGACCATGGGGGTCGTGTTCGACCACCGCTCCCCCGATGAACGGTTGGCGCGCCTGTCCTAGGGGTCCACTAGAGCCCTAGCTTCCCAGCGGGTGCGGCATATAGCCGACGAAGCCGGCGATTTTCCAGCGCCCGCCAACCTTGCGGCAGAAGTAGAGCGTCTGCCATTTGAGCCGGTCGACGCCACCGTCGGCCTTGGCGACCGAACCATCGAATTTCTTGTGCAGCACAGCGCGGTCGCCATCGACATCGATGTCGCGCATGTTGGTGACGCGGAACAGCGCCTCGCGCAGCGGCTCGGCGAATTTCGTCGCCGCGGTGTCCTTGGCCTGGCGCAGCCATTCGTCGCGATAGACTTCGAGCCTCGGGAACTGCAGCCGCCAGGCGTCGGCGTTGCCGAGGAAATGCGCGTGCATGCCGAAAAAGCTGTCCGCGATGAAGTCGTCCGCGACCATCGACCAGTCCTGTCCCAGGAACGCATCGATGTCGCGCCGCACCAGCATTTCCCAGAGCGCATGGCGGTCGGCGTCGCCCTCGGGAAACGGATTCTTGTCGAAGGTCATGCCGGATCTCCCCTCATGATGCACAGCCGCGAAAGCGGCGCCGAGCGCAAGATGCTCAGGCTTCTGTAATAAAGCAACACGGATTTCGAAAAAATGTTGCTTTCCGACATTGCCTCTATGAGGATCATGCCGACAAGCGTAGACGGCTATGCGACCCTGTTCCCATCAGCCGAGAAAAGGAGGCTCACTTGCCCAAGCAATGCTTTGGAAAATCGCATGTTCCGCTCTCGCCCGCCGTGCGCGCCGGCGATTTCGTTTATGTCTCGGGCCAGGTGCCGGTCGGCAGCGACGGGCTTGTGGTGAAGGGCGGGATCGCCGAACAGACCGAACAGGTGCTGCAGAACGTCAAGGCGGCGCTGGCGCTCGCCGGCTGCGTGATGGACGATGTGGTGAAGACCACCGTCTGGCTTGAGGACGCGCGCGATTTCGGCACCTTCAACACCGTCTATGCGAGGCATTTCCCGCAGGACCCGCCGGCGCGCACCACCGTCGAATCGCGCCTGATGATCGACATCAAGATCGAGGTCGAGGCCGTCGCCTACCGGCCGGTCTGATCGCGGTCATAGCCGTCATAAAGGAGGCACCGATGCAGTTCGATCTCCTGATCAAGGGCGGGCGTGTCGTCGATCCCGCATCGGGTCTGGATGCGCCACGCGACGTTGCCATCGCCGGCGGCCGCGTCGCCGCGATCGACGCCGCCATCGATGCCGAGGCGGCCGCGCAAGTCGTCGATGCCAGGGACTGCATCGTCACGCCCGGCCTCGTCGACCTGCACAGCCACGTCTATTGGGGCGGCACCTCGCTCGGCGTCGATGCCGACAGGCTTGCGGCCAAGAGCGGCACCACCACCTTCATCGACGCCGGAAGCGCCGGCGCGGGCAACTTCCTCGGCTTCCGACGCCATGTCATCGAGCGCTCGAAGGCGCGTATCCTCGCTTACGTCAACATCTCCTTTGCCGGCATATTCGGCTTCGCCAAGACCGTATCCGTCGGCGAATGCAGCGACCTCAGGCTCTGCGAGCCTCGCGAGACGGTGGCCGCGGTGCGCGAGCACGCCGATGTCGTCGTCGGCGTGAAAGTTCGCTCCGGCAAGCATGCCGGCGGCTTGAGCGGCATCGCCCCGGTCGACCTTGCGCTCGAGGCCGCCGACCAGGTCGGGCTGCCGCTGATGGCGCATATCGACGAGCCGCCGCCCGGCCGCTCGGAAGTGCTGCCCAGGCTGCGCCGTGGCGACATCCTCACCCACTGCTTCCGGCCATTCCCCAACGCGCCTGTCTTCGCCTCGGGCGCGGTGCGGCCTGACATGCGGCTGGCGCGGGAGCGCGGCGTCATCTTCGACATCGGCCACGGCATGGGCTCCTTCGACTTCGCGGTCGCGAAGGCGATGCTTGCGGAAGGTCTCGCGCCCGACGTCATCTCGAGCGACGTGCATCTCTACTGCGTCGACGGCCCTGCCTTCGACATCCTCGTTTGCATGTCGAAGCTCATGGCGCTGGGAATGCCGCTGATCGAGGTGCTGCGCGCGGCGACAGTGAATCCGGCGCAGGCAATCGCAAGACCGGAACTGGGCTCGCTGAAGGTGGGTGGCATCGGCGATGTCGCGGTGCTGAGGCTGAAACCCGGCCGTTTCACCTTCGTCGATGCCGTGGGTGCGTCATTGGTCGCGGACCAGCGGCTCGTTTCCAGCGGCATCGCCATCGGCGGCGCATGGTGGCCGAACGAAGCGCCCGACCATAACGAGACCGAACGCTTCGAGGCGCACGCGCACCACACCCATGTCGACGTCGCCGCAAGGCATTTCGGCCAAGGCCGGAAGTGAGGATTGCGCCGGCGCGATTGTCGCCGCAATGCCAGGCTTCGCTGTCGGGTCCTGAAATCCGCGACCGACACTTGGCCTCATGGTCCTTCGCCAAGCTCTCCGTATGACGCGGATCAATGCCGAAGGCGATTTTCCCGGCAGGATCTCAAAAACATCGGAGCCGCCGATTGAAGAGGAGATGAGCCGGAATGATCGAATTGCTCGGGATCGATAATGTGATGTTCCATGTCGGAGACCTCGAAACAGCGATCCCTTTCTACGAAAGCTGCGGCTTCGTCCTGAAGTTCCGGGTTGACGAGAAGCAGATGGCCCTGTTCGACATCGGCCCCGAGGGACCGGGGCTCGTCATCAGCACCGACGAAGGCTCGCCTGGCGGCAGGCTATGGGTCGAAGTTCGAAATGCCGACGAGACGCGCCAGGCGCTTCTTGCCGGGGGAACGGCGTCGACACGCATCGAAACGGCCACCGGCGTCACCTGCGAGATTTCCGATCCCTTTGGCAACCGCATCGGCTTCGCCGACTACAGCAAAAGGCGGGAACTGGCGCGCCGGTGACGACGGGGTTCAGCCGGAAGACGTCCTGCCGATACGCTCGCCCCGGATTCCGGTCCTGGCGGCTCCGCCCTATTGCCCCGGCTTGCCGTAGACCGGTGTCGGGATGCCTTCCATGCGCGCCTTGAGCTGCAGCGCCACGAATTTCGAATAGAAGCGCGACAGCGCCAGGTTGCCGCCATGGAACCACAACGCTTCCTGCGCCGTCGGCTTCCACATGTTGCGCAATTCGCCTTGCCAGGGTCCGGGATCGCCCTTCACGCCGGAGCCAAGGCCCCAGCACGGGCCGACCTTGTCGGCGACCTCGCGCGAGACGATCCCCGCCACCGTCTCGTTCATCGACTGGTACCCGGTGCAGCAGACGATCGCGTCGACGGCGAGTTCGCTGCCGTCCTCGAACAGGATGCCGTTCGGCGTCAGTGATTTGATGCCTATGCCGCTCTTTACCGCGATCTCGCCATTCAGGATCAGCTCGCAGGCGCCGACATCGATGTAGTAGCCGGAACCGGTGCGGTAGGCCTTCATCAGCAACCCGGTCTCGTCCTCGCCGAAGTCGATGGCGAAGCCGCTGTCGCCGAGGCGCTTGTAGAAATCCGCGTCGCGCTCCCTGATCACATCATAGAGCGCGCGCTGGCCCTTCGGCACCAGCGCGAAGGGCGTCGACGCAACGATCATGTCGGCCTTGTCGGTGGTGATGCCGCGCGCCAGCGCCTTCTCCGAAAAGATATCGAAGCCGACCTCCATCAGCGTATCGGATTTCACCACCGTCGTCGGCGAGCGCTGGACCATGGTGACCTTCGCGCCCGCTTCCCACAGATCGACGCTGACATCGTGGCCCGAGCTTGCCGCGCCGATCACCGCGACGCGCTTGCCGCGGAATTTCTCGCCGGTGGAATACTGGCTGGAATGCAAGAGCTCGCCCTTGAAACTGTCCGCGCCAGGCAATTCGATCCGCCGCGGCGGCCCATAGGCGCCGGTGGCGAAGACGATGTGCTTCGGCTTCAGCGTGATGCGCTGGCCGACGCGGTCGACCACCACGGTCCAGACCTTTTCGGCCTCGTCATAGGCGGCGCTGATGCATTTGGTGGCGACCCAATAGTTCAGCTCCATGACGCGGGCATACATTTCGAGCCAGTCGCCCATCTTGTCCTTGGGCGTAAAGACCGGCCAGTTCTCGGGGAACGGAATGTAGGGCAGATGATCGTACCAGACCGGATCGTGCAGCACGAGCGAGCGATAGCGGTTGCGCCAGGAATCGCCGGCACGCGCGTTCTTCTCGATGATCAGCGAGGGAACGCCGAGCTGCCGCAGCCGGGCGCCCAGCATGATGCCGCCCTGCCCTCCGCCGATCACCAGGCAATAGGGCTGCTCGTGCACGCCGAGATCGCGAGCCTCGCGCGCCCTGGCTTCCGCCCAGGTCTCGCGCTTCGGGTCGGCCTTGTGGCGGATGCCGAGCGGCCGGGCCGTGCCTTTCCGCTCCTCGAACCCCTTGAGCTCGCTCATCGCGGTGAACAGCGTGCGGCAGCGGCCGTCCTTGAGCCGCAATATCCCCTCGCCGCGCGCAACCGCCGTCTCGAACGTGAACCAGCTTTCGACGACGCCATCGTCGACGGTTGGCTCTCCGGTCAGGTGCCAGTGCGACGGCTTCGCCTGGCGCAGCGTCGCCTTGAGCATCTCGCGGATGGCCGCCTGCCCTTCCATGGTTTTTATGTTCCATGTGAAGGTGAGCAGATCGCGCCAGTAGCAATCCTCCGCGAAAAGACCGGTCGCCGCCTCGATATCGCCAGCCTCAAGCGCGCGACCGAATGCGCCGAGCCAGGTTGCCGCCTGTTGCGATGGTGCGATATCGAGCATTTTGTCCTTCCCTTTGAATGTCGACCGGCGTGACGTGTTTTCGCTGATTGGGTCGAAAAGTGCGCTTTGAGGCCGTCGAGATTCGGGCAGGCCGAGTCGAAAATGGTGGCTTCCGAGAACCGGAGCGGAGCGTACTTAACGTACGTGAGCACCGGAAGCGCGGGAACCCGCCATTTGCAGGCCGGCCTCACCCGAATATCGGCCGTCTCAATCCCCGAGCGGCTCCATCTCCTTGCCAGCCCGATGGATCTGGGCGTTGTATTTGATCCGGCGCACGGTTTCGCGCGCGGGGCCGTCGATCCTGTAGGCGGTCGCCACCGCGAGAAGATCGATGGCCGCGAGGAAAGCGTATCGCGACGCGGTCGGCTTCAGCGTGTCGGGATATTCAGGCACTGCAACCGTCAGCCGCGCGTCGCAGACCCGCGTCAGTTCGGTGTCGGGCGCGGTCACGCAGATTGCGTTGGCCCGGTACTGCTTGGCGAGTTCCACCGCCTCGATCACCTCGCGCGTGCGCCCCGTTGCCGAAATCGCAATCACCAGATCGCCGGGCTTCAAGGTCGAGGCGGTCATGCGCATCAGGTAGGGATCGCATTGCGCGCTGATGGTGATGCCATAGCGGAACAGGCGGTATTGCGTCTCCTGCGCCAGCGCCGACGAGCTGCCGCCGAGGCCGAACACCGTAACCTGCCGCGCCTTGGCGATCAGTTCCGCCGCCTTCTGCAACTGTCCCGGATCGATCTGCCGCTCCGCCTCCTGCAACGCGCGCCGCGCCTCGCCGAACACGGCGTTCCAGAACGGCATGCCGCTGTCGCTGTTCGCGGGTTGAGGCCTGGTGCTGAGATAGAGCGCGCCGACGACCAGGCTCTGCGCCAGTTTCAGCTTGAAGTCGCGCACGCCGTCGCAGCCGATGGCGCGGCAGAACCGGGTCACCGTCGGCTCGCTGACCCCCGCCCGCTGGGCAAGCGCGGCGTTGGAGGCATCGACCGCATATTTGACATCGTCGAGCACGACGTCCGCGACGCGGCGCTCGGCCGGACGCAGCTCGGCATAGCTGTCCTTCAACTGCGAGATGATGTCGGGAATGCGCCTGACATGGTCATGCCGATCGCTGTCCTCGTCCGTCATTCGCAACGCCTGGCTGCCAGCTTCCGTCATTGGCCAGTCCTCCCCACCCCGCTTCTGGACCCATTATCTTCGCGATTATCCGCCTACTGGCCATAGGCAATCAACCGGTCGAGTATGTAGGAAAGTAACACACATCGCAAGAGATGACAAAATTGCATAAAATCAGTAACTTATATGGCTAGTGACTAGACCTGATTGCTTCAGTCGCCTGTCGCCGCTTGACAGTAAAGTAGGATAGTTACAGACTGATTTTGCGGACAGATGGGGCCTTGGGCAACTCATCGCGCAGTCTCCGAGGGGGAGCATGAGTACGGCAAGCGCAAGAACGCCGAAGCTCGGCGTGCAGGCAGCGACAAAGGTCTATCAAACGGCCTCCGGCGATCTTCTTGCGCTGGACCGCTGCAGCCTGGATGTCCAGCCCAACGAGATCGTTTCGATCGTCGGGCCCTCCGGTTGCGGCAAGACCACGCTGTTGTGGTCGATGTCGGGCCTGCATCACCTCACCGCCGGCTCCATCTTACTCGACGGCAAGGCGATCACCGGCCCGCGCCCCGAGATCGGCATCGTCTTCCAGGAAGCGAACCTCCTGCCCTGGCGCAACCTCGACGCCAACATCAACTTCCCTTTCGAGATCAAGGGCGAGAAGCCCGACCGCGCCTGGATCGCCCATCTCTTGAACCGCGTCGGGCTCGATGGCTTCGGCGGCAAATTCCCGCGCGAGCTTTCCGGCGGCATGCAGCAGCGCGCCGCGATCGTGCGCGCGCTGGCGCTGAAACCTTCGGTCCTTTTGATGGACGAGCCGTTCGGCGCGCTCGACTCTTTCACCCGCGAGGAGATGAACCGGCTCGTCGAGGAAATCTGGCTCGACACCAAGACCACCATCGTCTTCATCACCCACTCGATCGAGGAAGCGATCTTCCTCTCCGACCGCGTGGTGGTGCTGACCACGCGGCCCGGCCGCGTCGCCAAGATCTACGATGTGCCCTTTGCGCGACCGCGTTCGCTGGAGATCATGGCGACGAAGGAGGTCTTCGACCTCACCAACCGCATCAGGATGGACATTGTCGGCGAGCGTCGGCCGCAGGCGCAGCAGGAACAAAAGACAGCCGAAATCGTGAGGATCAGGCCGTGAGCGGGGACGACGCCATACCGGAATTCTCCAAGGCCAGGGCGGGCGATGGCCAGGAAGTCAGCCTCACCAACCTTTCCGCCTTCGCCGGCGGACCCGGCATCAAGTCCGGCGCCGAAGTGGCCGCGATCCTCGCCGTCGCCGTGGTGATCGTCGGCGGCATCGAGCTGGCGCTGCGCATCTTCCACGTGCCGCAATACATCATGCCGCCGCCAAGCTCGATCGCCTATGCCTTGTTCGACGAGTTCCCGCTGATCGCGCCGCATCTCGGCTACACGCTGGTCGAGCTCGTTTCCGGCTTCGCCATCGGCGCCATTGTCGGGCTGGTGATGGCGGCGGTGATCACCCAGTTTCCTTTCGCCGAGAAGATCGTGGCACCCTACATCCTGATCCTCGTCACCACGCCGATGCTGGCTTTGGTGCCGTTGCTCATCCTGCGCTTCGGCTTCGGCTACACGCCGCGCATCATTGCCGTGGCCTTGGCAGCCGGCCCGATGGTGATGATCAACGCCGCCACCGGCTTCCGCCGCGTCGACAGCGCCAAGATCGCGCTCGCACGCTCCTACGGCGCCAGCACTTTGCAGATCTTCTGGAAAATCCGCGCGCCGATGGCGCTGCCGATGATCCTGGTCGGCCTGATGATCGGCGCGATCTTCGGCCTGCTCACCGCCGTCGGCGCCGAGATGGTCGGCGGCGGCTTCGGCCTCGGCAACCGGCTCACCTCCTATTCGTCGATGATCCAGATGCCGCAATTCTTCGCGGTGGTGCTGATCCTGTCGACGCTCGGCATCCTGATCTACGTGCTGTTCTTCCTGATCGGCAAGAAATGGGCGAGCTGGGAGACCTGACCGGCGGGCGAATAGGCAAGGCAAGCAGTCAACAAAGGGGAGTGCCATGACAAACGAAAATCCGATCCATTCCAGTGTCCCGGCCGGCATCAGCCGCCGCTATTTCCTGCAGGTGACGGCGGCCGGCGTCGTGACCGCCTCCGCGCTTGGCGCATCCGGCTTGAAAGCAAGGGCGGCGGCCTATGAGAAATTCACCTGGATCTCGCCGCGCGGCACGCTGGAGGTGCTGGAAGACTATCCTTATTGGTCGGCCAAGAAGGCCGGCTATTTGGGCGACCTCGCCACCGACATGCAGCCCGGCCCTTCGGACGGCACCGCGACGGTGAAGTTCGTCGATGTCGGCCAGGCCGACATGGGCTTCCCCTCCCCCGGCGTCTTCTCCTTCGCCATCCAGAACGGCATGAAGCTGAAGTCGGTGTTCCACATGGGCGCGCGCGACACCTTCAGCATCGCCTTCCGCAAGGGCCAGGGCACCAACAACCTGAAGGACCTCGAGGGCAAGACCATCCTGCTCGGTTCCGCCGCCTGGCAGGCGATCGTCGATCCGCTGCTGGCCGCCCAGGGCGTCGACATCAAGAAGGTGAAATATGTCGAGGCCGGCTGGCCGACCTGGGGCACGGCGCTCGCCGGCGGCCAGGGCGACGCGGCACTCTCCTGGGAGGGGCTGCGCGCCGAATGGATCGCCAAGGGCCTCGACTTCGAATACTGGCTGGGCGTGCAGAATTCCAAGCTGCCGGCCAATACCTTCGTCGTGCGCGCGGCCGACCTCGAGGATGCCGACAAGAAGGCCTTCCTGGAGAAATACCTGCGCGGCTGGGCGATGGGCCTGGAATTCGGCTACCAGAACCCGCGCGCCGCCGTCGAAGCGGTGTTCGAGCAGTTCCCGACCCTGGCCAAGAACCTCGGCCCCGAGCTCGGCACGACTTCGATCCTGCAGCAGATCAACGTCTTCCGCGGCGACATGGACAAGCGCGGCGGCTGGGGTTCGCACGACATGGCGAGCTGGCAGGGCTTCTTCGACGAGATCCTCAAGATCGGCCAGATCAGCGCGCCTGTGAAGGCCGAGGACGTCTGCACCAACGACCTGATCAAGGCCGCCAACGACTTCGACAAGGCCAAGGTCAAGGCCGACGCCGACGGCGTCAAATTGTCGGAGGGCTTTGCCGCGCTCGATGTCGAGAAGATCAAGGCGCACCTGTTCGATTCGGCCGTCAAGTAACGCCGGCGACGGACATTAGCGACAAACGGGCGGCGACCGGATCGCCGCCCGGCATTCAATGAACACGCGGGAGGCAGAGATGGCCGACAAGGTAAGGATACTGGTGGTTGGTCTGGGCAATATGGGCGCTTCGCATGCCAGCGCCTATCACCGTTCCGACGGCTTCGAGATCGTCGGCATCATGAGCCGCTCGATCAAGAGCAACAAGAAGATCCCGAAAGAACTTGCCGGCTATCCGCTCTATGAGGATTTCGACCTGGCGCTGAAGGAGACGAAACCGGACGCCGTGTCGATCAACAGCTGGCCGAACACGCACGCCGAATACGCGCTGAAGGCAATCGCCGCCAACTGCCATGTCTTCATGGAAAAGCCCCTCGCCACCAACATCGAGGATGCGGAGAAGGTGGTGGCCGCGGCGCGGGCCAAGAACCGCAAGCTGGTGCTAGGCTACATCCTGCGCGTCCATCCGTCCTGGATCAAATTCATCGAAGTTGGCAAGACGCTCGGCAAGCCGCTGGTGATGCGCCTCAACCTCAACCAGCAAAGCAGCGGCACCGCCTGGCACTGGCACAAGAACCTGATCGATTCGCTGATCCCGATCGTCGATTGCGGCGTGCACTATGTCGACGTCATGTGCCAGTTGACCGGCGCCAGGCCGGTGCGCGTGCACGGCATCGGCGCCAAGCTGTGGGCCGAGGCCGACAAGCAGAATTACGGCCACCTGCATGTCACCTTCGATGACGGCTCGGTCGGCTGGTACGAGGCGGGCTGGGGCCCGATGATGAGCGAGACCGCCTATTTCGTGAAGGACGTGGTCGGCCCGAAGGGCGCGGTCTCGATCGTCGCCGGCCAGGGCGCGGGCAGCGCCAAGGATGCCGAGGAAGTGTCCGACTCCGCCGACATCGACCGCCACACCAAGACCGACGCGCTGAAGATCCATTACGCGCAGGTCGACGGCGACAAGAACTTCTCCAGGCCCGACGAGATCGTCAGCATGGAAGACGAGCCCGGCCATCAGGAGCTTTGCGACCGCGAGCAGGCCTTCTTCCTGCGCGCCATCCGCGAGGACCTCGATTTGACCGAGCAGATGGATGCGGCGGTCAACAGCCTGCGCATCGTGCTGGCGGCCGAGCAGAGCATCGCGGAGAAGCGCACCGTCGAGCTGGCCTGAGGCCGCGCCGGTGCCGGCGCTGGAGGAGGCGCCGGCAGCACATCGTATCGCGGACAAACTCGCGGCGGGCGCGCGTTGGCGCCGGCCGCTTTGCACGACATGGGAGGAAAAATGGCCGCCGTCACCGATAGTCTGTTGAAGACCTACACCCAGTCCGACGCGCTGGCGCTCGCCGGACTGGTGAAGCGCGGCGAGGTTTCGCCGGCGGAGCTCGTAGAAGCGGCAATCACCATGGTCGAACGCCTCAACCCACAGCTCAATGCCGTCATCCATCGCCTCGACGACATGGCGCGCGCCCAGGCGGCGACGGTTGACAAGACAGCGCCCTTCGCCGGCGTGCCCTATCTG
>JAFKFE010000593.1 GCA_017308345.1 Alphaproteobacteria bacterium
CTACGTGACCGAAGGTCCGGCGCGCGCGCCGCATCGTTCTTATCTCTATGCCATGGGCCTGTCGGCGGCCGAGATCGCGCAGCCGCTGGTCGGCGTTGCCAGCTGCTGGAATGAGGCGGCACCGTGCAACATCTCGCTGATGCGCCAGGCGCAAGTGGTGAAGAAGGGCGTCGCGGCCGCCAACGGCACGCCGCGCGAGTTCTGCACCATCACCGTCACCGACGGCATCGCCATGGGCCACCAGGGGATGAAGTCGTCGCTGGTGTCGCGCGAGGTGATCGCCGATTCGGTCGAACTCACCATGCGCGGCCACTGCTACGATGCTCTCGTGGGGCTGGCCGGCTGCGACAAGTCGCTGCACGGCATGATGATGGCGATGGTGCGGCTCAATGTGCCGTCGATCTTCATTTATGGCGGCTCCATCCTGCCCGGCAGCTATCGCGGCCGGCAGATTACCGTGCAGGACGTGTTCGAGGCGGTAGGCCAGCATTCGGTCGGCACGATCGGCGATGCCGAACTGCTCGAAATCGAGCAGGCGGCCTGCCCATCGGCCGGTTCCTGCGGCGCGCAATACACCGCCAACACCATGGCGACCGTCGCCGAGGCGATCGGCCTGGCTCTGCCCTATTCCTGCGGCGCGCCGGCGCCTTACGAGATGCGCGACCGCTTCAATTTCGCCTCCGGCGAAAAGGTGATGGAACTGATCGCCAGGAACATTCGGCCGCGCGACATCGTCACGCGCCGGTCGCTGGAAAACGCGGCTGCTGTCGTGTCCGCCACGGGTGGCTCGACCAACGCGGCGCTGCATCTGCCGGCGATCGCGCATGAGGCCGGCATCAAGTTTGATCTGTTCGACGTGGCGGCGATCTTCGAGAAGACCCCCTATATCGCCGACCTGAAGCCCGGTGGCAAATACGTCGCCAAGGACATGTTCGAGGCCGGCGGCATTCCGCTCCTGATGAAGACGCTGCTCGACCACGGCTATCTGCATGGCGACTGCATGACGGTCACTGGCCGCACTTTGGCCGAAAACATGGAGCACGTTGCCTGGAATGAAAGCCAGGATGTTGTGCGTCCCGCCAATCGGCCAATCACCAAGACAGGCGGCGTTGTGGGCTTGAAGGGCAACCTTGCCCCCGAGGGTGCGATCGTGAAGGTCGCCGGCATGTCGGAACTGAAATTCTCAGGTCCGGCGCGCTGCTTCGATTCGGAAGAGGAGTGCTTCGAAGCGGTCACGCGGCGCAACTACCGGGAAGGCGAGGTTCTCGTCATCCGCTACGAGGGGCCGCGCGGTGGTCCGGGCATGCGCGAGATGCTGTCGACGACGGCGGCGCTCTACGGCCAGGGCATGGGCGGCAAGGTGGCGCTGATCACCGACGGGCGGTTCTCGGGCGCCACGCGCGGCTTCTGCATCGGCCATGTCGGGCCGGAGGCGGCGGTCGGCGGACCGATCGGGCTGATTGTGGATGGCGACGTGATATCGATCGACGCCGTGAA
>JAFKFE010000594.1 GCA_017308345.1 Alphaproteobacteria bacterium
AGGCGGCCAAGGCAACCGGCACGGCACTGCATCAGGGCGTCTAAATGTGGTTCTCGGGACCATGCTTCGAGACGCCTGCGGAGATCCGCATGGCGCGCATCATGGGCGCCAACGCTGTCGGCATGTCGACGGTGCCGGAGGTCATCCTCGCCCGCTTCCTCGGGCTCAAGGTCGCCGCCTGCTCGGTCATCACCAACCTGGCGGCGGGCATGACCGGAGCGGAGCTCTCGCATCAGGAAACCAAGGACATGGCGCCGGTCGGCGGCGCGCGGCTGGCGACGATCCTGCAGCGTGTCTTCCATGACGGGCTGCCCGACTGATGCTGCCGCAGGAGATCATCCGCCGCAAGCGCGACGGCCACAAGCTCTCGGCCGATGAGATCGCGGCCTTCGTCGCGGGGCTGACCGCCGGCACGATCTCGGAGGGCCAGGTCGGCGCTTTCGCCATGGCCGTTTTCCTCAACGGCATGAGCCGCGAGGAGGCGGTGGCGCTGACGATCGCGATGCGCGATTCCGGCGATGTGCTCGACTGGTCCGACTTGCCGGGCCCGGTCACCGACAAGCATTCGACGGGAGGCGTCGGCGACAATGTCTCGCTTATGCTGGCGCCGATCGTCGCCGCCTGCGGCGCCTATGTGCCGATGATCTCGGGGCGCGGCCTCGGCCACACCGGCGGCACGCTGGACAAGATGGACGCCATCCCCGGCTACACCAGCCAGCCGGACTTGGCGCTTTTCCGCAAGACGGTGCTCGAGACGGGCTGCGCGATCATCGGTCAGACCGCGGACCTGGCGCCAGCCGACCGCAGGCTCTACGCGATCCGCGACGTGACGGGGACGGTCGAATCGATACCGCTGATCACCGCCTCGATCCTGTCGAAGAAGCTTGCCGCGGGCCTGGGCTCGCTGGTGCTCGATGTCAAGGTCGGCAACGGCGCCTTCATGGAAAAGTCGCGCGACGCGGTCGCGCTGGCAAACAGCCTGGTCGAGGTCGCCAACGGCGCCGGCCTGAGCGCTTCCGCGCTGGTGACGGGCATGAACGAGCCGCTAGCCTCGGCGGCCGGCAACGCGGTCGAGGTGAAGAATGCCGTCGATTTCCTCACCGGCCGCTATCGCGACCGCCGGCTGGAGGACGTCACGCTGGCGCTGGCTGCCGAGATGCTGCAATCGGCGGGGCTCGTCTCGTCCAACCAGGACGGCATCAGGCGCGCCACCGAAGCGCTTGCCGGCGGCCGGGCGGCAGCCGTGTTTGGGCGGATGGTGGTAGCGCTTGGCGGTCCCGGCGATTTCGTCGAGAATCCGGACAAGCATCTGCCGACGGCGCCGGTCGAACTGGCCGTGAAGGCGGAACAGGATGGTTTTGTGGCCGGTATCGCCACACGCGATATCGGGCTTGCCGTCGTCACGCTTGGTGGCGGGCGTTCCCGCCCGGACGACAGGATCGATCATGCCGTCGGCTTGATCGAGGCCACCCTGGCGGCGGTGCGCGTGCC
>JAFKFE010000595.1 GCA_017308345.1 Alphaproteobacteria bacterium
TCATGGCGATCCGGATCAAAGTACCGACCGCTTTCCTCCAGCCATTCCTCGCCGGCCTTGTCGGCTTCCGGTTCCATATTCTCGAACTGCGACAGCAAGCGCTTCTGCGCCTGCTCGACGTAGAATTGATGCCTCTTGATCAACGATTGCCGAAACGGCTCCCACATCTGGAACACGGCGTAGTCGGTCATGCGGTCATCACCCACCATGCCTTCAACCCTTGGACCGCGGTCCCGCCGACTTCTTCGTTGCGGCTCGGTTGTCGGCGGAAGGCTTGATGCGGATACGCATGCTGCCGCCTTCGGGATGTTCGATGTCGAAAGCGTTCGTTTTCCGCACCAGATCGCTCAGTTTGCGAAAACCGAAAGTCCGAGGATCAAAGTCGGAGGCCAGGTTGGCGAGTTGGGTGCCGACGGCACCGAGCAGAACCCAACCGTCTTCGCTCTCCATCTGCGCGATGACCCTCTGGATTATCGGCACCGCTGCCGAGGGTTGCTGCAACGGCTTCGCGCTTGCAGTGGCCTCGGGCACGTTCGCTGGAGCGGAGGGCAGCAGGTTTTCGGTGTAGATAAACCGACGACAGGCCTGACGGAAGCTTTCTGGGGTCTTCTGCTCCCCGAAACCGAAAACGTCGACGCCCTGCTCACGGATGCGGGCCGCGAGCCGCGTGAAGTCGCTGTCGGACGAGACGAGGCAAAATCCGTCGAACCGCCCGGAGTGAAGCAAGTCCATAGCGTCGATGACCAACGTGATGTCCGACGCGTTCTTGCCTGTCGTATAGGCGAACTGTTGCTGAGGGATGATGGCGTGTTTCGAAAGAAGATCGGCCCAGGCTTTCGAACGCGAACTTGAAAAGTCGCCGTAGATGCGACGGACACTGGCCTCGCCGATCTTTGCGATCTCCTCGAACAGCCCGTCGGCGATCTTTGCCGAGGCGTTGTCGGCGTCGATCAGGACGGCGAGTCTCGGCGAGCGGATTTCTGACGGCATTGCGTTCTCCAAAGGCGGCAGCATCCAGACGACTGTATGAAGTGTCAACGCCGCACTTGGGCCCAGAATCCTGGACACGTATTCGACCGTGCCCCAGCGGCGGATCTCCGCCTTGTCGCAATAATCGCAACATGAGCGGAGCCGCTGCGGCCTCGTCTTGGCGCCGAACGCCCAATCGAGGATTCGCACGGAAAGGCTGGGTCACCTGGTTGTCCTCGGCCCTTGGAAATATTCGGAGATGGCCGTCCGCATGCAGGACTGGATTTTCATCAGCTCGGCGACCTGGTCGATCTGGCGATAGCGCTGCTCCAGCATCTGCTGTCGGTCGAACACGGACACGTGCGCTGACTCGACCGGGAGGATCGTATGCGGATCGAGAACGCGTCCCTCCAAGCCATCACGTTTGTTTACCCCAACGCTGGAATGACTGGTGGAAGTCGACAGGGCAGCCTATGATCACCCCCCAAAACTTGGAATCCGATGCTTAGCCTTTCAGACTTCGACCGACGAGCAGCGGCACGACATCCACTACCGCGATCGCAACATGTTGGACATGGTGCAGGAGGTCGGACCTGATGCCGCGACAGCGATCGTCGAAGCCTACAAAGCCGGGAAGCTCCCCATGCTAAAGGTCTCGCTGCGACCTTCCGCAGTTCCTGAAGCGGAAGCATATCTGTCCGAGGCACCCCGGCACCGACAAACTATCGCGGAGCGGCAGCGCCTGAAGCGAGCCCTCAGCGACCCGTCAGTCCTCACGGAGTCGGATCTCGAGAACTACCGCCTCCTCGATAGCGTCTTCTTCGCCCTCAAAGGCAAGGGAGAGGGTACCCTCGTCCTCGCAGGAATCACGGTCACCAAGAGTCTCGCCGGGTATTCAAGCAATTCCGGCAAGACGACAGGATGGCGCGTGTCATTCTCGTGGACAGGCAGCGATGGCCGTGGACGGTTGATCGAAAGAGTTCCGCCGGAGGCCTCCAACCGCAGGAACGATCCGGAGCGGAACTGGGGGCTTTATGAGTAACCGCCTACTCAGGCTGGTAGCAGGGCCAGTCCAAAAAGCGGAATGATCGATCCATCCTTTAGCTGCCTGGACAGCCGCCGCGATCTGAGCACCCCAATCCGACAATTCTTTACTCGTCCCTTTGGTGTATCAAAGAAGGTTGAGCGATCGTGC
>JAFKFE010000511.1:0-5955 GCA_017308345.1 Alphaproteobacteria bacterium
GCTCATTGCAAAGGTTCGGGCACCGGTTCGATTTCGTCGGGCACAGGATAATCCGGTGACCATGGCCAGATTATTGGCAAATAGTATATCGCCCAATGGTACAGGGCCCCAATGGCACAGGGCCCAATGGTACAGGGGCATTGTCATTGAAACGACAGGCCGATGTGCGCCGAAGCGGCCTCAGTCTTGCTCACCCGTCGAAATCGGCCGAAGGTGCGGCCGATTCATGCCAACCACAGAGACAGTCCATGCCAGAATTCGTCCTTCCGCCGCCGGCTATCGCCTCGGTCGCCGTTGCCGGCTCGGCGGAACGGTTTGCCGTGCGCCGCATCTTCTGCGTCGGCCGCAATTACGCCGCGCATGCGCGCGAGCTCGGCAATGACGAGCGCGACCCGCCCTTCTTCTTCACAAAGCCGGCGGATGCGGTTGTCGACAGCGGCGCCGAGATCCCCTACCCGCCTTTGACCTCGAACCTGCACCACGAGATCGAGCTGGTCGTGGCGATCGGCAAGGCAGGCTTCCGCATTCCGCGCGCCGATGCGCTCGCCCATGTCTGGGGCTATGGCGTCGGCGTCGACCTGACGCGTCGCGACCTCCAGGATCAGGCGAAGAAGGCGGCGCGTCCCTGGGACTGGTCGAAGGCGTTCGACCAGTCCGCGCCTTGCGGACCGCTGGTTCCGGCCGCGAAATCGGGACATCCGGAGAAAGGCCGCATCTGGCTTGCCGTCAACGACGACGTGAAACAGGATGGCGACCTTGCCGAACTGATCTGGCCGATCGCCGACATCGTCTCGATCTGCAGCGAAGCGGTCGAGCTCCGGCCCGGCGATTTGATCTTCACCGGCACCCCGGCTGGCGTCGGCCCGGTTCAGGCGGGAGAAACAATCACCGGCGGCGTCGACGGCATCGGCACGATCGAAGTGACCATCGGCCAGCCGAGGCGATGAGCGAGCTCGTCCTCCACAACTACTACCGCTCCTCCACCTCCTTCAGGGTGCGGATCGCGCTGGAGATGAAGGGGCTGGACTACACCTATGTGCCGCACCATCTGCGCCATGGCGAGCATCTCGAGCCCGCCTATCTCGCGATCAACCCGCAGGGGCTGGTGCCGGCGCTGGTGCTCGCTGATGGCAGGTTGCTGACCCAATCGCTGGCGATCATCGAATATCTCGACGAGATCCGGCCCGAGCCGCCGCTGCTGCCGGAGGATGCACTGGGCCGGGCGCGGGTCAGGATGCTGGCGCAGATGATCGCCTGCGACATCCACCCCGTGAACAATCTGCGCGTGCTGACGTCGTTGCGCACCTTGTTCGGCGCCGGCGACGAGGATGTCGTCAACTGGTTCCGGCACTGGGTGAACGAAGGTTTCCGGCCGCTTGAAAAGATTCTGGCCTCCTCGCCCGAGACCGGCGCGTTCTGCCATGGCGACACGCCGGGCCTGGCCGATATCTGCCTTGCCGCCCAGGTGACTAACAACGCCCGCTTCGGCGTCGACATGGCGCCCTATCCGGTGACTGCGCGCATCAACGCCGCTTGCATGGCGCTGCCGGCGTTCCAGAAGGCAGCGCCGCAGAACCAGATCGATGCCGAATAGCCCGACCTGACGGCCCGCCTTTGGCATTTTCGCCCGGGATGCTGGCGGCATTAGCCTGGCAGAATCGATTTCCGGTCAACCGGCGGTGGAATCGGCTATCGTCGCCTCAAAATACGCAATGTTGGGAGTTTGCCGATGAAAGCTGTCGTCTTCGAGAAATTCGGTCAGGCGCCGACGATCCAGACCGTGCCCGATCCGAAACCGGCCGCCGACGGCGTCGTCATCAAGGTCGAGGCGACCGGCCTTTGCCGCAGCGACTGGCACGGCTGGATGGGTCATGACGACAGCATCACGCTTCCGCACGTCCCCGGGCACGAGCTGGCGGGCGTCGTCGTCGCGGCCGGCAAGCAGGTCAGCCGCTGGAAGGCCGGCGATCGCGTCACGGTGCCCTTCGCCGTCGGCTGCGGGCGCTGCTTCGAATGCACCTCCGGCAACCACCAGGTCTGCGAGCACCAGACGCAGCCCGGCTTCACCGGCTGGGGCTCGTTCGCCGAATATGTCGGCATCGAGCATGCCGACACCAATCTCGTGCGCCTGCCCGAAGAGATGGAATACGCCACCGCCGCCAGCCTCGGCTGCCGCTTCGTCACCTCTTTTCGCGCCATCGTCGACCAGGGCCGGGTGACGCCCGGCGAATGGGTGGCGGTGCATGGCTGCGGCGGCGTCGGCCTGTCGGCAATCATGATCGCCAGCGCCATGGGCGCCAATGTGATCGCCATCGACCTCACCGACGAGAAGCTGGAATTCGCCAAGAAGATCGGCGCGGTGGCGACGATCAACGCCGCGACGACGCCCAACGTCGTCAAGGCGGTCAAGCAGATCACCAATGGCGGCGCCCATATGTCGATGGACGCGCTCGGCCACCCGACCACCTCGTTCAACTCGATCGCCAATTTGCGCCGGCGCGGTCGCCATGTTCAGGTCGGGCTGATGCTGGGCGAGCATGCCCGCCCGCAGGTGCCGATGGACAAGGTAATCGCCTTCGAGCTCGAAATCCTCGGCAGCCACGGCATGCAGGCCTACCGCTACTCCGCGATGATGGAGATGATCCGCACCGGAAAGCTGAAGCCCGAATTGCTGGTCGGCAAGAGGATCAGTCTCGAGGAAGCGCCGGCCGCGCTGATGGCGATGGGTGGTTTCGAGGGGATTGGCATCGGGGTGGTGACGAAGTTTTAGTAAGCGGCTACCGCGCGAACTTCTTCGCCCCGAACACGCAGGCCACCACGCCCAGCGTGACGACCACCATCATCGGGCTGACCTTTTCGTGCAGCAGGCTTGCCGCCAGTGCCAGGCCGAAGAAGGGCTGCAGCAACTGCAACTGGCCTACGGCAGCGATGCCGCCTTGCGCGAGGCCGCGATACCAGAAGATGAAGCCGATCAGCATGCTGAACAGCGAGACGTAGCCGAGCCCGATCCACGCGCTTGAGCCGATGCCGGCGAAGGACGCCGGCAGCGTCAAGAGACTCAACGCCAGCATGACCGGCAGCGACAGCGCCAGCGCCCAGCAGATCACCTGCCAGCCGCCGAGCTTGCGCGATAGCGCCGCACCCTCCGCGTAGCCCAGCCCGCAGACGATGATGGCGCCCAGCATCAGGCTGTCGCCGACTGGCGATGCGGAGACACCTTGCGACAGGGCGAAGCCCGCGACCAAAGCGCTGCCCAGGCATGAGAACAGCCAGAAGGCCGGACGCGGACGGTCACCACCGCGCAGCACGCCGAAGATCGCGGTCGCCAGCGGCAGCAGGCCGACAAAGATAATGGAATGCGCCGAGGTGACATGCCTCAGCGCCAGCGCCGTCAGCAAGGGGAAGCCCACCACGACCCCCAGCGCAACGACGACGAGCGAAACCAGATCCTTTTGCTCCGGACGCTTCTCGCGGAACAACAGCAGCATCGCGATCCCGAGCAGGCCGGCGATGGCCGCCCTGGCCAAAGTCAGGAAGGCCGGGTCGAAATCCATCACCGCCACCCGCGTCGCCGGCAGCGACCCGCTGAAGATCAGCACACCGATGAAGCCGCTGAGCCAACCGTCGAAACTCTTGTCCATCATCTGCTCCGTTTGCTTTTCCGTACCGGGCAGGTCATGGCGTCGCCAGAGACAATAGGGTACAATTTGGCAAAACTGTAATGGTCTTCGGGGAAGTACAGATGGACGAACCGGGCCCGGCTGCCAGCGGCGCAACCCTCGTCGAAACCGTTATGGCGGCAATCCGCCAGCGGATTGCCGCGCGCACGCTGATGCCCGGGTCCCGCCTGCCGTCGATACGGGCCATGGCCAAATCCATGCAGGTTTCGAAATCGACCGTGGTCGAAGCCTATGAGCGCCTTGCCGCGGAAGGTGCCATCCGCTCGCGGCCGGGGTCTGGCTTCTTCGCCGCCGGCCAGCTTGCGCCCTTGTCGCTGGCGCAGATCGGCCCTCGGCTCGACCGCGCTGTCGACCCGCTCTGGATCTCGCGACAGTCGCTCGAAGCCGGCGAGGAGATGCTGAAGCCCGGCTGCGGCTGGCTGCCCGCGTCCTGGATGCCGCAGGCCGCCTTGCGCCGGGCGCTGCGCGCCGCGGCCCGCGCGGACGATGGGGCGCTTGCCGACTACGGCACGCCGCTCGGCCTGCCGCCGCTGCGCCAGTTGCTGGCGCGGCGCATGGCCGAGCATGGCGTCGAAACCTCGCCCGACCAGATCATGCTGACCGACTGCGGCACCCAGGCGATCGACCTTCTGTGCCGCTTCCTGCTCGAGCCCGGCGATGCGGTGCTGGTCGATGACCCCTGCTATTTCAACTTTCACGCGCTGCTGCGCGCCCATCAGGCCAAGGTGGTCGGCGTACCCTATACGCCTTCCGGGCCGGACATCGAGCTGTTCGCCCAGGCGCTCGCCGAGCACCGGCCGCGCCTCTACATCACCAATTCCGGTATCCACAATCCGACCGGCGCGATCCTATCGCCGGTCACCGCGCATCGGCTGCTGAAGCTCGCCGACCAGGCCGAGCTCACCATCATCGAGGACGATATCTTCGCCGATTTCGAGCACAGTCCTGCCCCAAGGCTCGCTGCCTTCGACGGTCTGCAGCGCGACTGGATGGAGGGCCTCACCGATCTCAAGATCGCCACGACCTTCGGCGGCACCCGGCTATCATCCGAACTGGTGCTGGGCTTGTTGAAGGACGGCAGCTACCGCAAGCATGTCGAGCAGTTGCGCGCCCGCCTGTCGCGCGCCATGGCCGAGACCGCTGGCCGGCTGAAAATGATGGGCATCGTGCCCTGGATCGACCAGCCTGCCGGCATGTTCCTGTGGTGCCGCCTGCCCGACGGCATCGACGCGGCGAAAGTCGCGCGCCATGCGCTCTCGGACGATGTCGTGCTGGCGCCCGGCAATGCCTTCAGCCTCTCGCACACCGCCGGCCGCTTCATGCGCTTCAACGTCGCGCAATGCGCGGACGAGCGGATTCTCAGGGCGCTGGAAAAAGCGATGGAGAAGTGAGGGAATGCGGCTTGCCGATCAGGTTGCTGCCCGTTTGCGGCGCTCGTACAGCATCACCAGCGTCTCGGCCGTCAGCGCCGGCTTCTGCTCGCCTTCGATCTCGACGGTGTTCGCCGCCTTCATCAGATACTGCCCCGGGCCGAGATCCTCCATGGAAAGCAGCGTGGTGCGCAGCCTGATGCGCGCGCCGGCCTTTACCGGCGCCAGGAAGCGCACCTTGTCGAAGCCGTAGTTGAAGGCGGCCTGGGTGTTTTCCGGCACGATGCCCATCTCCAGCGCCAGCGCGCCGATGATCGACAAGGTCAGATAGCCATGCGCGATCGTGGTCCGGAACGGGCTCTGCCGTTTTGCCCGCTCGGGATCGACATGGATCCACTGATGGTCGCCCGTGCACTCGGCGAACTGGTCGATGCGCCGCTGGTCGACCGTCGTCCAATCGGACACGCCGAGTTCCTGCCCGAACATCGTGCGCAACTGTTCGAAGGTCGGCGGCGTTCTCCGCCGTGTTTCCGTCATTCCGGCTTTCCCATCACTCTTGCCTGTCTCCCGACCATGAAGCGGCGGCCTCTGTCAATTCGCCGCTTCGTTATTTTCGCCGGTAGAGTTGATGCTTTTACGGCAGGCCAGAACGCGCCCGCGCCTTGGCCGGTTGCATCGCATGTCAGTCGAAGATGGATCCGAAATCGCCGAACGACCTATTTCTTTTCGTAACCGGCGCGGATCTCCGCCATCGCGTCCTTGATCCGGTCGCGCAGGATTTCAACGGATTCAGTGCTGGATTTCCGCACGAGGTCAGCCACTTCGCTGGCATTCTTCAGCGTCGTCTCGAACGACTTGCGGGCAAATTCGGCCTGCTTGGTCATCAAATCCTGCGGATTGCCGGG
>JAFKFE010000511.1:5998-17319 GCA_017308345.1 Alphaproteobacteria bacterium
GACAGGACCGAGGACGCGCCGCTAGCCCCTGCCCTTGCGGACTTTTCCAGCGCCTCGAGGTTCTTGCGGTGATGATCGAGGATGGCCTGGACGTCGACGTTCGGTAGCTTGAGGTCACGGCCGAACCTGCTGAACATGTCCAGGAAAGAGTCGGATTCCGGTTGTTTTGCCATATCTTTGCCTCCCGTTACTGCCGCGATGCGGCGCCTTTACAAGCAATTCCAGGAAACGTGTGTAACGGTTAGGCTCGGCGACCACGCCATGGCCTTCCGTCCGGAATGCTCAAGACCCAAGGCAGAATAGTGCGTGCCCAGCCCGCGTCAATTGGCGAGAAAGAGCCGCTCCGCCGTGTAAAGCACGAGACCCGCAAGGCCGCCGATGATCATGCCGTTGAAGCGGATATATTGCAGGTCCTTGCCGATGTTCGTCTCGATCAGCCGCGTCAGTTGCGCCAGGTCCCAGCGCTTGACCTGGTCGGCGATGAATTTCGACACGCCGCTTTTCTGGCTTTCGACGAAGGAGGCCAGCGCCACGACGAAACCCTGGTTCATGTCGGCCCTGATCTGGGGGTCCGCGGCCAGATGCCTGCCGATTTCGACGAACATGTTGGCCAGGTGCTGGCGGATCGTCGAATTCGGCGCATCGACATCCTGCTCGATGAACAGGCGCAGGCTCGTCCAAGTATCGCCGGCCAGCGCCCTCACCTCCGGGCGGCCGAGGAAATCGCGCTTCAGCTTATCGGCGCGCCTTGCATATTGCTTCGAGGTCCTGAGCCGTTCGATGAAGCCGAGCGCGAAGCGGTCGAACTCGGCACGCAACGGATGATCGGGATCGGTCCTCACCTCATCGAGCAGGGAACCCGCCGAGGCAACGATCTTCTTCAGGAGATAGGCGTCGGCGCGAAACAGGTTGAACAGCGACGGCAACTCCTCGCGGATCTTCTCGCGCATCGTCGACAGCGCCTGCTCGTCGTTGAGGAAACGCCCGATGACCCTGATGAATTCATCGAACAGCCTCTGATGACGGCGATCGTCGGTCAGCGCTGAAAGCAAATCCGCCGCGAGCGGCGCCAGCGGCACCTTTTCGATCTGCTCCAGCATGCGGCTGGTGACGAAATCGCGCAGGCCGGACTGCTCCACCGCCGTCAATGTCTGCGGCACCAGCCGCGCGACGAATCGAGACAGGCCGGCGGCGCGCTCGGCATCGGCCAGCCAGTCGGCGACCAGGGCGGCGAAGTCGACCTCGGCGAGCTTTTCGCGCACCGGTTCCGGCGCCAGGAAATTGGCCTCGATGAAGCGGCCGAGATTGTCGGCGATGCGGTGCTGGTTCTCCGGAATGATGGCGGTGTGCGGGATCGGCAGCCCGAGCGGCCGCCTGAACAAGGCCACCACGGCATACCAGTCGGCGATGCCACCTATCGTCGCCGCCTCGGCGAAGGCGGCGACGAAGCCGAGCCATGGGTGGCCGCCCTGGAAGGACTTGGCAAGCGCGAAGACGAGGATGCACAGTGCAAGCGCCGCGGCGGCGATGAACTTGGTCCGCCGCAATGCCGAGAGCTTTGCCTGCGCATCGGCGTCGAATCGAACCGGCGCGAGGACCGGAGCTGACTGTGACATGAAAAGGCCGTTTCCTGTTTGCACCCGCCTCTATCTAGTGGCTGTGCCGGCAAAACGCTCGCTCGAAGCTTGGGAGCATCGGGGGCGCGAAACGCGCGGCGCGC
Organism: Alphaproteobacteria bacterium; assembly: GCA_017308345.1. Taxonomy (GTDB): domain Bacteria; phylum Pseudomonadota; class Alphaproteobacteria; order Rhizobiales; family Rhizobiaceae; genus Mesorhizobium. The sequence continues at coordinate 7,719 of JAFKFE010000511.1, forward strand.
ACAAAAAGTTGACACTATTATTCAGCTATGTGGCTACCCAGTCTGGAATTGTTCCAAACTATGGGCCATATTCAGCTTTAAGCTAATATTTTCGCGAGGATACCATGCGGCTCACGCGCCAGACCAATTATGCCATGCGCATCCTGATGTATTGCGCCGCAAACACCGACAGGCTGAGCCGTATCCCCGAGATCGCCGCCGCCTATTCGGTTTCGGAGCTGTTCCTGTTCAAGATCCTGCAGCCGCTGGTCGAGGCCGGTCTGGTCGAAACCGTGCGCGGCCGCAATGGCGGCGTCAGGCTCGGCCGTCCGGCCGAGCAGATCAGCCTGTTCGATGTCGTGCGCGTCACCGAAGAGAGCTTCGCCATGGCCGAGTGCTTCGAGAACGACGCCGCGGAGTGCCCGCTGGTCGACAGCTGCGCCCTGAATTCGGCGCTGCGCGAGGCGCTCAACGCCTTCTTTGCCGTGCTTTCCCGCTACACGATCGCCGACCTCATCGCGGCGCGTCCGAATGTGCGCCACCTGCTCGGCATCGACCTTCTGGAGCAGCGCGCCCCTGCGGCCTAGGCCGCTGACTGCGGCAGCACGAACGGCACGCTTCCGGCAGGCAATGCGCCGACCTTGAGCCTGCAGTCGAACACCCGCTCGATCAGGTGGTCGTTCAGCACCTCTTGAGGCGAGCCGGAGGCTGCCAGTTGGCCGCCATGCAGCACGAAAATCCGGTCGGCATACATGGCCGTCAGGTTGAGGTCGTGCAGGATCGCCACCACGCCGCCGCCACGCCGGGCGAAATCGCGCGCGATGTTCATGATGATGAGCTGGTGCTTGACGTCGAGGCTGGAGACAGGCTCGTCGAGGAACAGATAGCGCGGCCGCCCTTCGAGCACCGGCGCCCACACCTGGCAGAGCACGCGGGCAAGCTGCACGCGCTGCTGCTCGCCGCCGGAGAGCTCCTGGTAGAAGCGGCCGGCGAAGCCGTCGAGGTCGACACGCGCCAGCGCCCGCTCCGGCAGGCGCGCGTCCTCGCCGGGCAGCGCTCCCGAGCGACCGCCGATCAGGCCCAGGCGCACGATCTCGCGCACGGTGAAGGGAAAGGACAGCGCCGTGGATTGCGGCAGCACCGCTCGCAGCGTCGCCGCCTCGACCGGCCTCATGGCCGACAGGTCGCGGCTGTTGAGGGTGACGGTGCCGGTATAGGCAAGCTCGCCGGTCAGCGCCTTGAGCAAGGTCGTCTTGCCGGACCCGTTCGGTCCGACGATGGCCGAGACCTGGCCGGGTCGCGCCGCGAAATCGACATGCGAGACGATGCGCTTGCCGCCGATCGCCACGGAGATGTCGCGCGCTTCGATCATGGCAAGCTCACAGATCAATGACGCCGCGCTTGCGCAGCAGTATCCACAGGAAGAACGGCGCGCCGGCGACCGCCGTGACGATGCCGATCGGCAGTTCGGCCGGCGCGACGATGGTGCGGGCGACCGCGTCGGCAAGCAGGAGCAGCGAAGCGCCGAGCAGGGCGGAAGCCGGCAGCAGATAGCGGTTGTCCGGGCCGATCGCGAGCCGCAGCACATGCGGCACCACGATGCCGATGAAGCCGATGCCGCCGCTGACCGCGACCGAAGCCCCGACCGCCGCCGACACGCCGACGATGGCCGTGTATTTCAACCGCTGCACCGGAATGCCGAGATGACCGGCGGTCGCCTCGCCCAGCGCCAGCGCGTTGAGACCGCGCGACAGGAACGGCATCGCCGACAGCGCCAGCACGATCACCGGTCCGACGGTGCCGATCTTCGGCCATGTCGCGCCGGCAAGCGAGCCGAGCTGCCAGAAGGTTAGGTCGCGCAACTGCCGGTCGTCGGCCATGAAGATGAGGACGCCCGTCAGCGCCATGGCAAGGGCGCTGATGGCGATGCCGGCAAGCAGCATCGTGGCGACCGACGTCCTGCCCTGGCGCGTGGCGATGGCATAGAGCAGCAACGTCACCGCCAGCCCGCCGAAGAAGGCCGCGAGCGGCAGCGCGAGCGTGCCAAGCGCGAGCGTGACCGGCGCAAGCCATGTGGTGCCGAGCACGATGATCGCCACCGCGCCGAGGCTGGAGCCGGCGGAAACGCCAATCAGGCCGGGATCGGCAAGCGGATTGCGGAACAGCCCCTGCATCACGCCGCCGCAGACGGCGAGCGCGGCGCCGATGAGCACGCCGAGCAGCACGCGCGGCATGCGGATGTCGTAGACGATCAACTGGTCGCGCGCCGCAAGCGCTGCATCCGCCGGCACGGCACCGGTAAACCAGTCGCGGATGACGCGGACGGCGGAGGCGTCCGAGGCACCCGATGTCAGCGACAGGAAAACGGATAATGCCAGCATCACGCACAAGAGCAGGACGACGAGCCTTGCCCGCGCCGAGCGGTCGCCGTCGGCGGTCATCGCCCTGCCTGCCGTGCCGGCAAAGGACTGTTCGGCCATGGCCGCTCAGTCCGTGACCTGGTTGCCATAGAGCGACACGGCAAGATCGTGGATCGCTTCGGCCGTGCGCGGGCCGAAGCCGAGCAGATAGCCGCCCCACATGCTGATCATCTTGCGGTTCGTGCCCGCCGGCGTCGACGCGACGGCCGGATTGGCAAACAGTTCGTCTTCCGAGATCGGCGGTCCGCCGCCCTTCATTGTCAGGATGACATCCGGCCTGGCGCTGACGATCGCCTCGTCGGTCATCCCCTTGTAGCCGGAAAAGCCCTCGACCGCGTTGACCGCGCCGGCAAGCTTGATGATGCCGTCGGCGGCGGTGTCGCCGCCCGCGGCAAGGATCTTGCCGCCTTGCGTCGACAGCACGAACAGCACGCGCTTGCGCTCCTTGATCGCAGCCGTCTGCTTTTCCGCCGCCGCCAGCTTCACGTCCGTCTCGGTGGCAAGCTTCTGCGCCTTGGCTTCGACCCCCAGCGCCTTGCCGACGATGCGAATCTTTTCGAGGATGCCCTCATGATCGTAGTGGTCCGGCACCTCGATGAAAGGCACGCTCGACTTCTTCAGCACGTCGACCGCTTCCTTCGGGCCGCTGCCATGCAACGCCAGGATTCCGGTCGGATTGACCGACAGGACGCCCTCGGGCGAGAGCGCGCGCATGTAACCGACATCCGGCAGTTTCGCCGCCGCCTCGGGATAGTTGCTGGTCGAATCGCGGGCCACCAAACGGCCCTCCTCGCCGAGCGCGTAGACGATCTCGGTGATCGAGCCGCCTATGGAGGCGATCCGCGAGGTGTCCGAAAAGACAGTCGTGCCTTCTTCCGCACTGGCTGGCGGCTGCATGGCGACGGCAAGCAGGACACCGAGCATCGGCACAAGCGCCGCGCGGAAACGGAGAACAAAGCGCATTGGGTGCTACCTCATGCAGCGGTCGGATTGGGGATGCGGGGCAGGTTCTCGGCGAGAAAGCGCCAGTCCTCCCGCTCGCTCTCGCCTTCATGGCGCTTGCCGAAGAACTGGATGATCATCGCGCCATCCGCGTCATAAGCCTCCAGCGAGGTGACATGGCCGTCCTTGGTCGGCTTGCGCACCGCCCAGACTTCGTGGATGTGGTCGGTCCGCAGATGCAGATGGAAGGTCTCGTCGAGCACGTTGATCCACGGTCCCATCGGCTTGATCGACTTGATCGGGCCGGAGTGAATCTGGATGCAGCCTCGGTTGCCCACGAAGCACATGATGGGCATCTCACCTGCCGCGGCGTGGTGGAACATGGCGCCGACGGCTCCATTGTCGAGCAGCCAGGCATAATCCTGGCCAACCATGCGCACGGCCTCGCGGCGGCTGAGCTTCAGCGTCTTCAGCATGCCGAAGAACTGATGCACGTCGGTCAGCCGGCTCCAGCGATCACGCAGGTCGTCGCTCGAGGCGACCGAACCCTGTGCCTCGCCCTCTCCGTCCGCGGCGCTTGGGAGGATAGCGGCGCCCGGCTCCTGATTCGGCGATTCGAGGCTCGCCACCAATTTCTGGTAGGCATAGAGGTTGGAGACGGGCTTCAGATGCACCTTGTGCACGGCTTCGCCCGCCGCGTCGAAGAATTGCAGGCTGCGGCGGATTTCACCATCGTCGCGCTTTTCGACGGCAAAGCCATGCGCCCAGACTTTCGGGAAGATGCGCAGGTCGATGTTCTCGCCAAGCACCATGGCGTTGTGGTTGCCGGTGACGACCTTGTCGTAGACACCGATCTTTTCATGCACGGCGCTTTCGTTGCGGGTCAGCGCCATCACTTCGCCGACCGCCTCGAGGCCGGTCAGCAGATCGTTGACGCGCGGCTCGACACGGACAGTGCCGAAGCCGCATTGCGCCGCGACCAGTTCCGCTTCCGAAATGCCCAATTGCGCCGAGAGATCGCGCTCCCGCATCTTCGGATTCTCTTCCCGCGCCCGCCGGATCTCTTCCGGTGACGGCTTCACGCGCTGGTCCATATCGTTCACCTGTAATGCCTGATGTCTGTTCGTCTGCCGCCGGCGAGCCCGATCACTTGTTGAGGATCAGCTTGCCCTGGCGGGTGATCTTGAGGCGGTAGAGCGCCCCATGATGCTCGATGCCGATCTCGTGCTCACCCTGGAACAGCGTGTTGCTGGAGAGCGTCCTGACCGCCAACGGCACCCGTTCGTAACGCATCTGCGTGTCGTCCTGCCGGCGAACGCGATAGCGGAAATCGTTGGGATTGTGCGTGTTCATGGGGTCGGTCCCTTTCCTCTGACGGCCACCACGGCCGCAGCCTCATAAAATGCCGATTCATTTCTTGACTAGAATGATCATGTTTACTAGTCAGTGCATTACCGGACTAAATGAGTCAACATTTAAGACGCCGGACATGATCAAAAATGCGAGCGAGCCCCTGGCCAGCCAGCTACGAGCCTGAATCTGGAGTTGGGGCATGGGGTTGGTGACTTGGGGACGGACGGGCCAGGCGGGCGACAGCGCAGGCCCGGGCTTCCGATCGATGGCAAGCGGCATTGCCATCTTGATGGCCGGAGCAGCGGCAATCACGCTGGGCGTATCGGCCGCAAAAGCTCAACAGGCCGCGCAGCCGGCAACCGACCAGCAGGCCGATCAGAAAAAGAAGGCTGACGAGAAGGCCGCCGCCGAAGGAACCCTGCTCGACAAGATCCTCGTCATCAGCCGCACGGGCGAAACGGCGATCCAGTCGCTGGCTTCCGCCAGCCATGTCGACCAGGAGCAGCTCGACCGGCGCATGGCAACGACGCCCAACGAGATGCTGCTCGGCGTGCCCGGCGTCACCGTGCAGGCCGACGCGCGGCGCGTCTCTTCCAGCATCAACATCCGCGGCCTGCAGGACTTCGGCCGCGTCGCGGTCATCGTCGACGGCGCCCGCCAGGATTTCCAGCGTTCGGACCACGGCACGCAGTCGACCTTCTATGTCGATCCCGAGCTGATCAAGTCGGTCGATGTCATCCGCGGCCCGACCGCCAACACCTACGGTTCCGGCGCCATCGGCGGCGTCGTCTTCTTCGACACCAAGGACGCAGCCGATTTCCTCAAGCCGGAAGAGACATGGGCCGGCTCGCTGACAGGGCGCTATGAAAGCAACGGCAAGGGCTGGACCACCAGCGCCACCGGTGCCTACAAGATCAACGAGAACTGGGACGTTCTCGGCAATATCGTTTACCGCGACTATGGCGACTACAAGAACGGCGGCGGCGACACCGTTGCCGGCACCGGCTTCGACGTGCTGAGCGGCCTGCTCAAGACCTCGATCCGCCCGACCGAAAACAGCGAATTGAAACTCGGCTGGGTCGGCTCGAGCGACGGGTGGACCGAAACCAGCGGCGGCGTGCCAGCCAACGACGTCGACCTGAAGTCGAACACATTCACGGCCCGCTACAACATCACCGACGACGCCAAAAGCTGGCTCGACCTCCACATCAACGCCTCCTACAACAAGACCAATCTGGACCTGACGACGCTTAGCGCCCAGAACCGCTTCGATCCGACCACCGGCCTGCCCGTGGTGCTGCCGGCCGGCTCGTTGTCCACCTTCGATGTCGGCACGACCGGCATCGACATCTGGAACACGTCGCGCTTCGAGACGGCGAGCGTCGCCCACGAATTGACCTATGGCGGCGACTGGGTCGGCGACGATGTCGAGACCGGCGGCACGGCCGGAGGCGATGCCTTCTACACGCCCTCGGGCAAGCGCAACGTCTCCGGCGCCTACATCCAGGACAAGCTGACCTGGCAGTGGCTCGAGGTCATTGGCGGCCTGCGCTACGACAATTATAGCCTCAAGGACGACACGAATGAGACCTCCGGCGACCGGGTGTCGCCGCGCATCACCGTTGGCGTCTCGCCTTTCGAAAGCGCCGGCCTGGCCGGTTTGCAATTCTACGGAACCTACGCGGAAGGCTATCGCTCGCCCTCACTGACCGAGACGTTGATCAGCGGCAACCATCCGGCCGGCGTAACCTTCCCGTTCCTGCCCAACCCGAACCTGAAGCCCGAGACCGGCAAGACCTTCGAGTTCGGCGTCAATTACAAGCAGAACGACGTCATCGAAGGCGGCGACGCGCTGCGGCTCAAGGCCGCCTATTTCCACAACAATGTCGACGACTACATCGACGGCGTGACGCTCTCGGCCTACGATCCGACCAGCGGCTGCCCGTTCGGGCCCGGCATTCCGATCTGCTTCCAGTACCAGAACTTCGCCAAGGCCAAGATCGACGGCTTCGAGCTGGAAAGCGTCTACGACGCGGGCTGGGGCTATGCCGGCCTGTCGGCCTCCATCATCAACGGTCACACCATCTCCTATGAAGGCGAGCGGGCCGATCTGGCCACCATCCCCTCCTCCCAGGTGACGGCCCAGCTTGGCTTGCGCTTCCTCGAGGACAAGCTGACCGTCGGCGGCGAGGTGCAGTATAATGGCAAGCCGAAGGGCAATGCCGTGGCCAAGGACTATACGCTGGTCAACGCCTTCGCCAGCTACCAGGCGACCGACAACTTCAAGGTCGACTTCCGCGCCGACAATCTGTTCGACGTCAAATACACCAACCCGCTCAACGGAAGCACGACCGCCATCCTCTACGAGCCCGGCGTCACACTGAAGCTTGCGGCAACCATGCGCTTCGGAGGCTGAGAGTGACCGGCTTGTCGGCATCGCTTCGCCTCTTGACCTCGGCGCTGGCGATGTCGCTTGGCCCGGCGCCGGCGTGGGCCCAGTCCGCGCCGGCCCCTGCTCCCAATCCGGTCTCAGGTCCGGCCCAAGGTCCGGTATTGAGCCTCGAACTCAATGCGGCGCAGCCTTCCGACAAAGGCTGCCGGCTTACCTTCGTCATCAGCAACGCGCTCGGCGCCGACCTGTCCAAGGCGGCTTTCGAGATCGCGCTGTTCGACGGGGCCGGCGTCGTCGACCGCCTCACCGTGCTCGATTTCAAGGACCTGCCGGCCGGCAAGACCAAGGTCACGCGCTTCGACCTTGCCGGCGCCGACTGCGGCAAGCTCAGCCGCGTGCTGATCAACAGCGCGACCGAATGCGGCGGCGTCGAGCCGGCGGCCTGCATGCGCGCGTTGAAGACGTCGACCAGGACCAGCATCGCTTTTGGGGTCTGAACCGGTCGTGGGCATGGAGCCGGCACTGGCGCGCAACTCCGTTCCCTGGCCTTTGCCGGGGATTGGCTTCGCGCGGCTTGAGGCAACCGATCTTGATTTGACAATTTCCCGCTTGTCGCGGCAGTTTCCGGCCCGCGTCATGCAGGACAACAGCGACATTCCCGACACCGACAGTACATTGACGGCCGCTCCTGGTGAGGCGTTGGCCGGACCTCGTCCGCGTGGCGAACATGGCAAGTGGACGGTGGCGATCGCGGCCTCATGCCTGGTTCACGGCGCGGTGGCGGCAGCCTTCCTGATCTCGCCGGGGTCACAGGCCAATCTTTCGGATCCGACGCAAGCGGAAGGCAGCGATCGATCCGGCGCCAACGTAGCCGGCAGCGCCCTCAATCCTGAACAGCAGTCGATCAACGTCGCCCTGGTGCCGCCTCCCCGGCCGCCGGCGAAACCGACGCGGCCAGCCGAAACGCCACCACCGGCTCAAAAGACGCCGCCGGTCGAAGCCGCGAAAACACGAGTGGAGCCCAAGAAGTCCCCGGTCGATCCAGACATACTCGTTGCCGACGCGCCTCGGAACGACTCCGACAGCGTGGCGCCGGACACGAAATCTCCCGAACCCGCCCCGGCTCGACAGCAGGAAAGCACCAGCCATCCGCCGACGCCGGCACAACCGCCGGTCCCCGCAGCGAGGCCAGCGGCCGCCAACCCACTCGTTGCTGAAAAGAGCGGTGCCGCGGACGGTCAAAACCGGTTCGAGCCGGCGCTCAGCAAGGGCAAGAGGCAGAACGAGGCGGGTACCAGGGCGGAAGACAATTACCGCGGCAATGTGATCCGCAAGCTCGGCCGCGTCTATCGGGCCGTGCCGCCTTCGCTGCAGGCGGCGGCGCGCAGCAACACGGTCGTTGCCTTCGTCATCAGCAGGCAGGGCACCATCGACGAACTGCGTGTCGTCGAAAGCTCGGGCTCGGAGACTTTCGATCAGATCGTCCTTGGCTTTGTGCGCAAGGCCGCGCCCTTCCCTCCCATCCCGGCGAACGTCGGAAGCCGCCTGGAGTTCACCGGCGCGATCGGCCCCTTTTGAAAGCCTCCGCCTTCAAACCATCAATCCCGGCCCATCATGAAAGGAACCCAATGTACATCGCCATGAACCGCTTCAAGGTCCAGAACGGCTCGGAAGAAGCCTTCGAGGACGTCTGGAAGAACCGCGATTCCAGCCTCTCCGAAATGAAAGGTTTTAAGGAATTCCACCTGTTGCGCGGCCCGGTCAATGAAACCGACGGCTATACGCTGTTTGCCTCGCACACGGTCTGGGCAAGCCAGGAGGATTTCGTCGCCTGGACGAAGTCGGAGAACTTCCGCGCCGCCCATCGCAACGCCGGCGGCTCCAAGGTGCACTATCTCGGCCACCCGCAATTCGAAGGCTTTTCGGTCGTCGAAGGCGCTTAGTCTACTCCCGCTGACCGGTAAGGGCGTGTTGAGATTCAGGTCAGGCCGGCCTCACCTGAATATCGATACGCCCTAGGCCGCCGCCAGCAGGCTGGCGTTACCGCCTGCCGCCGTCGTGTCGACGCAGACGGCGCGCTCATGCGCATAAGCCGCCGGATTGAGCACTTCGCTGACCAACGGCACGATCGGACCGGTCCGCTCGGCGATCACCTTGCGCACGATGCGCGCCGCCTCCGCCGTGCCGGAGAAGGCGACGACGTCGACATGCAGTGAACGCGCCTCGACCGGATCGGGGCGGCCGTCGATCGCCGCCAGCGGCAGGCCCTTGCCGGTTAGCGCCGAAAGTGCCGCCGGCGCGCCCGGCGCCACCGCCAGAACGGCGTTGCCGGCCGCGAGCGCCTGGATCGTCTGGGCAAGCAGCGTCTCGGCATCCGGACCGAGGCACAACACCCGGCCGCGCGGCGACAGTGACAAGGTGTTGGCCTCGCCTGTCGGTCCCGGGAGGTCGACCTGGCCGAAATCGAGGCTGGCGGCCGCGGCGATCGCCGCGGCGCCCTTGCCGCGCAAATGCT
>JAFKFE010000596.1 GCA_017308345.1 Alphaproteobacteria bacterium
CGTAGATCGTAAATGACGAATTTGACCTTCCTTCGACCAGCGATCGCGTAATTCTTGTGGTCGTAGGCAATGGCTGATTTCTGCTGACCTCGGTAAATCAGCCAATGTTTCTACGGGGGCTTTAGACCACAGATTCATCCCAAACGTGTAGCGGTCATAATTAGTATGACGATTGCGCTCGGCGAGCAATTCGACAGAAGTGAAGAGCTTAATCCTGCCGTCTAGCGCGAGTTTAGCTAGAGGTGCAAAAAAGGGTACTTCCAGCTCGAAAATATCGCGGTTGTGAGCAGCATAACTGACCGGAACCCGTGCGCTATAGCCGGTTTCGATCGGTATTGTATCACCCCACATACTTACACCAGTAGGAATCCAGGCATTAGTGTGCGTCAGTCCGTTCCAGAGTACAGAATTATCTATGAGTATACGTGGCTGCGGCTTGCCTCTCAACGCAAGTGCACCACGCGCTGCCGACATCCATACGATAGCGCGAATAGTCCGTTTTTCAATTTTGATGTGCATATGCTTTGGCAAGCAGTCGACTAACCACCGCAGAATACCCATCACTCGGCCGCTTCGCGTTTGCCTCCTGGACGGCGCTCCAGACGCTCCTTCAGGAACTGGCCGGTATAGCTGCGCTTCTCGCGCACGATTGCCTCGGGCGTGCCCGACGCGACCAGTTCGCCGCCGCCGTCGCCGCCCTCGGGGCCGAGATCGAGCACCCAGTCGGCGGTCTTGATCACCTCGAGATTGTGCTCGATCACCACCACCGTGTTGCCCTGGTCGACCAGTTCATGCAGCACTTCCAAGAGCTTGGCGACGTCATGGAAATGCAGGCCGGTGGTCGGCTCGTCGAGGATGTAGAGCGTCTTGCCCGTCGCCTTGCGCGACAGTTCCTTGGCGAGCTTGATGCGCTGCGCCTCGCCGCCCGACAATGTCGTCGCCTGCTGGCCGATATGGATGTAGCCGAGACCAACCTGCTTCAGCGTCTCCAGCTTGTCGCGCACGCCGGGCACGGCCGAGAAGAAGTCGACGCCTTCCTCGACCGTCATGTCGAGCACGTCGGCGATCGACTTGCCCTTGAACAGCACGTCCAGCGTCTCGCGGTTGTAGCGCTTGCCGTGGCAGACGTCACAGGTGACATAGACGTCGGGCAGGAAGTGCATCTCGATCTTGATGACGCCGTCGCCCTGGCAGGCCTCGCAGCGGCCGCCCTTGACGTTGAAGGAGAAGCGGCCCGGCTGATAGCCGCGCGCCTTGGCTTCGGGGAGGCCCGCGAACCAGTCGCGGATCGGCGTGAAGGCGCCGGTATAGGTTGCCGGGTTGCTGCGCGGAGTTCGCCCAATGGGCGACTGGTCGATGTCGATGACCTTGTCGAGGAATTCCAGCCCTTCGATGCGGTCGTGCTCGGCCGGATGCTCGCGCGAACCCATGATGCGGCGCGAGGCGGCCTTGAACAGCGTCTCGATCAGGAAGGTCGACTTGCCGCCGCC
>JAFKFE010000597.1 GCA_017308345.1 Alphaproteobacteria bacterium
CCGGGCTCCCCACGGATTTGGCCTTTGGCGCGCCGATCAATCCGGACATGCTTGACGAACTAGCTCGGTCGACGTTCCGCAAGAACGATGATTTTTGCGTGGTAACCTACGCCACTGGACAAACGGACCGGTTCATTCGTTGCCTGCTGCCTTTGCCCGCGCCTCAGTTGTCTGAAGAGTTCTGTTTCGGCGTTTGGATGTCGGTCTCCGAAAGAAGCTGGAATATTTATCGAGACGGATATGACAGCGGGCAATACGAGGACGAGATCTGCTTCGGGTATTTGATGCACGATATTCCCGAGTATCCGAGCACAATGCACCTGCATGCCGATGTCGTGTTTCAGCCGGGCAATCAGCGCCCCAGGGTGTTTCTGCATGATGCTGATCATCCCTTGGTCGTTGCGCAGCGCAATGGGGTGGATGTGACGCAGATAGAGCGCTGGGTTGCGCTCACGCATCGCGCTGAGGTCTAGATCAATCCACCCACATGCCCGTGCGCTTGTGCCAGTCGGCGATCGATTCCTCGGGATACACCTCGAACACCTTGTCCTTCTTGCCGATCACCGGCTCGACCCAGTTCGCCTTGTATTTCAGCATCAGATGCACCCTTTCCGGCGGTTTCGGCAGGTCGGTGTCGATCGCCGAGGCGAAGGGATGCACAAGCTCCGGCCAGGTCGGGTCGTAGAGCCAGAGGGCCGAGCCGCATTTGCGGCAGAAATTGCGCTCGCCGGTCGAGACCTCGCAATGCGGATGCTCGTCATCCTCGATTTCGGCGCGATAGACGCCGAGGCTGCGCTTACCCCTGATGTTCATGGTCTCGTAGACGGCGCCGAGATTGATGGCAAAACCGCCGCCGCCCTGCTGCTTGCGGCAGATCGAGCAGTAGCAGAGCATGAACGGCACCGGCGTGTGGCTTTCCACTTCGAAGCTGACGGCGCCGCAACGGCAGGAGCCTTTGAGCAGGACAGGCATGGCGTGTACTCCAGTTTCTGATCTCGACTTGTCAGCATGCTCTTGGTTGCGGCAATGACAAGGCCCATGCCAGGTGAGATGATGCGGCATGGACAACGCGCGCCTTGAAGAACTGTTCGACAGTCTTGGACCGATCAGCATCCGGAAACTGTTCGGTGGCAAAGGCATCTATTGCGACGGCGTTATCGTCGCTGTCGTCGTGCGCGGCGAACTGATGCTGAAGGCGGACGAGGAGAGCATTCCCGACGACGCCTTCGACGATCGCGACGAAATGGCCGTCTGGGCGCGGCGGGCTTACGAGGCGGGAAGACGGGCCGGGAAGTGACGCGGCAATTTCGTGCGTCGCAATGGCATCGGACAATTGGAAACGCCGAGGGACAGCACCCCCCTCTGTCCTGCCGGACATCTCCCCCGCAAGGGGGGAGATCAGCAGTTCAGCCGCTGGCTCTCCTTTTCAACGTTGGCGATTAGCGAAAGCCCGGGCGACATCCACTCTCCCCCCTTGCGCGGGAGA
>JAFKFE010000598.1 GCA_017308345.1 Alphaproteobacteria bacterium
CCGCCGGCACCCATTCTGAGACAGACCGGCACACTTCGACGTCGACGATTGGCGAAACCGGCGGCGCCGGCCTAATCTCCTCCCTTGTGGGGGAGATGTCCGGCAGGACAGAGGGGGGCGCCGTAGAGCGCCATCGCTCGCCGATTGGCCTTTTTAACTTGAACAACGGTAATGCCCTCGGCATCGGTCTGCCCTACGGCAGCATGCCCGCGCAGCCCCTCATTGATCTCGCCGCGCAAGCCGCGAACCTCGGCGCCACCGAAATCAGCCTCGCTCCCGGCCGCGCCCTGCTCTTCCTCGGCCTCTCCGCCCCCTCCTCCCTGCAAGTCTCCGCCACCACCCTCGGCCTCGTCACCTCTCCCACCGATCCTCGCACCCGCATCGCCGCCTGCCCGGGCGCGCCGGCCTGCGCGTCCGGCGGGATAGCCACCCGCGCCATCGCCGAGACGATTGCAGCCCAAAGCGCCGACCTCCTCGACACCTCGCTCATCCTGCACATTTCCGGCTGCGCCAAGGGCTGCGCGCATCCCGGGGCGGCGGCGCTCACTTTGGTCGGCGACGAAAACGGAGCCGGACTTGTCGTGGACGGGACGGCAAAGGCCCTTCCTGCCGGATACAGGCCGGGCTATGACGCCGCGCGCGGGATCGCCGACATTGCCGGGGCGGTCCACCGTGAACGACATCAAGGCGAAACCGTCGCCGCTTGCCTCGCAAGGCTTGGCGCTGCCGGCATCGCCGAACTCTATCGACGGAACTGAAAATGGCCGCCTACGACTATATCCATGACGGGATGGCGATCTACGAGCGCTCTTTCGCCATCATCCGCGCCGAGGCGGACCTGTCACGCTTCTCCGAGGCCGAGGCCGATGTCGCGATCCGCATGATCCATGCCTGCGGTCAGGTCGAAGCCGCCAGCCATTTCGTGTTCTCGAACGGTTTCGTTGCCGCGGCGCGCACCGCCCTTGCCGCCGGCGCGCCGATCTTCTGCGATGCCGAGATGGTGGCTCACGGCATCACCCGCGCGCGCCTGCCCGCCGGCAACGAGGTGATCTGCACGCTGCGCGACCCGCGCACGCACGACATCGCCAGGGAGATCGGCAACACCCGCTCGGCCGCGGCGGTCGACCTCTGGGGCGAGCGCATGGCAGGCTCCGTCGTTGCCATCGGCAACGCGCCGACCGCGCTCTTCTATCTGCTCGAAAAACTGCGCGACGGCGCGCCGAAGCCAGCCGCGATCATCGGCATGCCGGTCGGCTTCGTGGGGGCCGCCGAATCCAAGGATGCGCTGGCCGAGAATTCCTACGGCGTGCCCTATGCCATCGTGCGCGGTAGGCTGGGCGGCAGCGCCATGACCGCCGCCGCGCTCAATTCACTGGCGAGGCCCGGCCTGTGAACGCTCTCCTGAAAGGACGCCTGGTCGGCGTCGGCACCGGTCCCGGCGATCCGGAATTGCTGACCCTGAAGGCGGCGCGCGCGCTGGCCGAG
>JAFKFE010000512.1 GCA_017308345.1 Alphaproteobacteria bacterium
CTTCCTGCAGAACATCCTCACCACCGACCTCGACACGCAGAAGCCCGGCGAGGCAAAGCCCGGCGCGATGCTTTCGCCGCAGGGCAAGATCCTGTTCGATTTCCTCATCTCTCGCGCCGGCGACGATGGCTTCCGCCTCGAATGCCGGGCCGATATCGCCGACGATTTCGTGCGCCGGCTGATGCTTTACAGGCTAAGAGCCAAGGCCGAGATCGCCAAGCAGGATCAGGCGCTTGTCACCGTCGCATGGGACGATGATTCAACCGCCTCACTTTCCGATTCAAGCGCGCTTGCCGACACGCGGTTCCAAGATACCACGGTTAGGCGCACTTATGGCGGCGAGGCGCGGGACGGCGGCGACCCGAATGGCTGGCTGGGCATGCGCATTGGCTACGGCATTGCAGAAAGCGGATCCGACTACCAGCTTGGCGATGCCTTCCCGCATGACGTGCTGCTCGACGAAACCGGCGGCGTCGGTTTCAAGAAGGGCTGTTATGTCGGCCAGGAAGTGGTCTCTCGCATGCAGCATCGCGGCACCGCGCGGCGACGCGTGCTGATCGCTGCCGGCGCAAGCGCCCTGCCCGCTTCGGGAACCGAGCTCACCGTCGCCGGCCGCCCGGTGGGCGCGCTCGGGTCCGTCGGCAACCAGACAGGCCTCGCCATTGCCCGCATCGACCGGGTAAAGACGGCGGTCGATGCAGGCGAGACGGTCCTGGCCGGCGACGTTCCGGTGACGCTGGCGATTCCCGCCTGGGCGAAGTTCTCTTTCCCGCAGGATGCGGCCAGCGCGGAGGAGGCCTGATGGCGGCCGACCGGGCCGGCGCGCCGCCGCGCGCCTGGCAACGCATGCTGTCGGGCCGCCGGCTCGACCTGCTCGACCCATCGCCGCTCGACATCGAGATCGCCGACATCGCGCACGGGCTTGCCCGCGTCGCCCGCTGGAACGGCCAGACCAGCGGCGACCATGCTTTCTCCGTCGCGCAGCATTCGCTGCTGGTCGAGGCGCTTTACGGTGAACTGGCGCCCGAGGCCACGGCCGAAGCGCGGCTCGCCGCGCTGCTGCACGACGCGCCCGAATATGTCATCGGCGACATGATCTCGCCGTTCAAGTCGGTGATGGGCGGTTCCTACAAGGACTGCGAACTGCGCCTGCAGCGCGCCATCCACCTGCGTTTCTCGCTGCCGGCCGAACTCGGCGGCGCCCTGCGCAAGGACATCAAGCGCGCCGACCAGATCGCCGCCTATTTCGAGGCGACGCTGCTTGCCGGCTTCTCGACGGCGGAAGCGACCGAGTATTTCGGCCGGCCGCGCGGCTTTTCCGCCGACCGCTTCGACTTCACGCCAAGATCAGTCACCTGGGCGCAAACGGCTTTCCTCAAGCGTTTCAAGACACTGGACGCCAAGCGCCAGTCCTCGCTTGCCGTGAATTCCGCGGATTGAGGAAGGCCGACGGGCGCCGCCGGACATGGCCATCGCACCTGATCCGGAGTTTCGTCAGAAGCGCCGGATTGGCGCAATCTGCTACCGTCATGGCGTGCTTCGTCAGTGAACGGGTGAGTGTCCGGCACTAAATCCGGGTCAAGCAAGATCAAGAGGCAATCATGTTTGACAGAAAGAGAAAGACAGCCCTTGTGACCGGTGCGTCGTCCGGCATGGGCAAGGAAATCGCCAAGCGCCTGATCCGGGACGGATATCAGGTCTATGTCGCCGCGCGCCAGATCGAGAAGATGGAGGACCTTGCCGCATTGGGCGCGAGCGCGTTGCGCATGGACATTTCGAAGGACGCCGATATCGAAGCAGTTGTTGCCAACATCCTTGCCGAAGTCGACGGGGTCGATGTCCTGGTCAACAATGCCGGTTTCGGGCTTTACGGGCCGGTCGAGGAAATCGGCATGGATGAAGCGCGCTATCAGTTCGAGGTGAACGTCTTTGGCCCCGCACGCCTGACGCAGCTTCTGCTGCCAGCGATGCGCAGGAAGAAGGCGGGTACGATCGTCAACATCACCTCGATGGGCGGCAAGATCTATACCTTGCTCGGCGCCTGGTATCACGCGACCAAGCATGCGCTGGAAGGCTGGTCGGACAGTCTGCGGCTCGAGCTTGCTCCTTTCGGAATCAAGGTCGTCGTCATTGAGCCCGGCCTCATCGAAACCGGATTCGGCGATGTCGTCGCGGATGGGCTTTTGAACCGATCCGGGGCCGGTGCCTATGCGAAGGCGACGCAGGCAGTGGCCAAGACGACCGGGGCGAGCTACGGCCATGGCCGCGGCAGCGATCCACGCGTGATCGCCGAGGTGGTCTCGGCCGCAGTAGGCTCGGCAAGGCCGCGAACGCGCTATGTCGCCGGCAAGTATGCGAAGATGATGATTGGCGTGAGGAAGTGGTTCGGTGACCGCATGTTCGATCGTCTCATCCTCAGCCAGATGAGGTGAACGGCGCAGGGCTACGGCAGGGCGGGAAAACAGGCATGAGCGGAATTCCGGGCGATAAATGCAAGGTCCCTCGAGCCTTCTGGCGTGCCGTGGAGCGTCTGGGCCTACCCGCGTCAGCCGTGTTGCGACAGGCCCGACTTCCCGCCACTCTCCATCTCAACGAGCAAGCCTTCGTCACGACCGCCCAGTATTTCGCGCTGTGGAGAGCCCTCGAAGAACTCTACCCGGGGCCGGCCGCGGGCATCAGGCTGGTCGAGGCGGCGGACACGGCGATCAATCCGCCCTCCATACTCGCCGCGTTCCACGCACGCAGTTACCGCGACGGCATTGCCCGGATTGCACGTTTCAAACGTCTTTGCTCGCCCGAGCTGCTGCATGTCGAGGATGTGAACGGTGAATGCGCGATCAGCTCCGAGTGGCTCTACGCCAAGGAGCCGACCCCTGCCGCCGCCACGGATGTCGGCTTTGCCTTTCTCGTCGAACTGGGCCGGCGCGGAACCGGTCAGCATCTTGCCCCACTTCGGGTCGAGTTCATGCGCCCCAATCCCAAAAGCGACGAGCATCGGGACTATTTCGGCTGCCCTATCCGCTATGGGGCGTCGCGCGACCTGCTGGTCATAAAATCCACGGACCTCGATCGTCCCTTTCCTGGCCATAACCCCGAGCTTCTCGAGATTCTTACTCCCGCCCTCGCCGCGGCGTTGGGCGAGCTTCAGGCACAAAGCTCGACCAGTGAGCAGGTGAAGATCGTTCTAAAGCGAAATCTGGCAAGCGGAAGGCCGGAACTTGCCGACGTCGCGCGAGAGCTTGGCATGAGCGAACGCACGCTGCAGCGACGCATCACCGAGGAAGGAACGAACTTCCGCGAGCTTCTCGTCAACGCGCGACAGGAACTCGGCCGGCAACTCCTGTCGGATCCCTCGGCCGACATCGACGAGATCGCCTGCCTGCTCGGTTATCAGGATGCGAGCTCCTTCTATCGTGCCTTCCGCGAATGGGAGGGCACGACACCCAATCGCTGGCGTGAGCTAAACTTCGACAGCTCCAGACCGCCTGGATCGGACGCCCTCCTGCATTAATTCGCGACCAATCCAGCGCGTGCCTTGGCTTGCCATGGATAGTGGCGCCGTTGGCGTATCGCGCAAGTGCATTGGCGTCTTCCGTTACAGCACCGCACACAGCCAAACGCTATCCGAATCCCTGTTTGAATTCTCACAGGCTGTTCCAAGGAGGCACAATGCGGGGCGATTTCTGGATGTTCTTTCGGTCCTGGATGGCAGCGCCGCTACGGGTGGCCGCCATCGCTCCGTCCGGCAACGCACTTGCCGGGATCATCACCCAGGACATCACCCAGCGGACAGGTCGCGTGATCGAATTGGGACCTGGCACCGGCGTCTTCACGGCAAAACTGCTGGAGCGCGGCGTACGACAGGAAGACCTCACCCTGGTCGAATTTGGTGAGAATTTCGCGCGGCATCTGGAGACGCGTTACCCTCAGGCGCGCGTGCTTCGGATGGACGCTGCTCGCGTGGGAGATATAGAGTTTCGCGACGCACCTGTCGGCGCTGTTATCAGCGGCCTGCCGCTGCTGAGCATGCCCGACCAGAAGGTGACAGCAATCCTCGACGGCGCATTCGCGCATCTGCGGCCCGGAGCGGCATTCTACCAATTCACCTATGGTCCCAGGTGCCCGGTTGCGTGGCCGATCCTCGACGGACTGGACCTCACTGCAACGCATATAGGTCGCACGCTGCTGAACGTTCCGCCTGCCGCCGTCTACCGGATATCGCGGCGCTAAGAATCCAAGGCGAGGACCGCACCGTTTGGGATGCCGGAGAGCTATCCCGGTCGGGCGTATGAAGAGGCTCGTTCAATCGGTGGCCTTTCTTGCCATGAATTCAACCCCGTGAAGAACGCTAAATTAACCGGCTATCGGGACAGTATCGCGTTCGGTTACGGTCTGAAGGCGTTCTCATGCCAGGCGCACATATCAAGACTGCTTCCATCGCCGGCAGGCGAAGAATGGCCGGCACTGGTCCGACGCGGCGGATCGCGGAAGAATTGCGGGCTCAGAACGAGCGCTTCGCGGCGGCTGTCGAGAACATGTCGCACGGGCTATGCATGTTCGACGCCGATGAGCGGATGATCATCTGCAACCGCAACTATATCGATATTTTCAGCCTGGATGCCAAGGTGGTGAAACCTGGCATTCGCTTTTTCGATATTCTGCAGCATAGCGTCGATATCGGCATCGCCTCGCAACTCGCCGCCGAGCTCTATGCCATCCGCAAGCCCTATATCGACGGGGCGAAGGCCTCGACCTACGAGGAAGTCCTGTCGGACGGGCGCATCATCGTCATCTCGCATCGGCCGATCGCCGTCGGTGGCTGGGTTTCGATCTATGAGGAGGTGACGGAGCGGCGGCGAGCCGAGGCGGAGTTGAAGGAACAGCACCGCCGCTTCGACGCCGCCCTGGCCAACATGTCGCAAGGCCTGCTGATGTACGGCGCCAATGGCCGGCTGATCGTGCGCAACCAGCGCTTTCTGGATCTGTGCAACGCCAAGGCCACGGATTTCGCGCTTGGCATGACGCCTCGCGAGACGCTGGAAAAGCTCATCCGTCTCGGCATCTTCACGCCGCTCGAAATCGACGTTGAAGTCGGAAAGACGCTGGCCAGCCTGGAGGCCGGCCAGTCGCGCGCGAGCTATCGCGAACTGGTCGACGGCCGAACGCTCTTCGTCCTGAAGCGGCCGCTCGCCGGCGGCGGGTGGGTGGCGACCTTCGAGGATGTCACCGAGCGCCGGCGCGCGGAAGAGCGCATGACGCATCTTGCGCATTACGACACGCTGACCAATCTGCCTAACCGCTCGATGTTTCGCGAACGGCTCGACCAGGCGCTCGGCGAAGCCAAGGCCCGGCCGCTGGCGATCTTCTCGCTCGACCTCGACCGCTTCAAGGCCGTCAACGACACGTTCGGCCACCCGGCCGGAGACTGGCTGCTGAAATGCGTTGCCAAGCGGTTGCAGCATTCCGTGCGCAGCAGCAAGGACGTCGTGGCCCGCTTCGGCGGCGACGAGTTCGCCATCATCCAGTTCGGCATCAAGAGCGTCGCCGACGCCGAAAAGCTTGCCAAGCGAATCGTCGACACCGTCGGCAAGCCCTATCGCGACAAGGGTCGCGAAATGCATGTGGGCGCGAGCCTCGGCATCGCGCTCTATCCCGGCGACGGGCACGACGCCGACACGCTGCTCACCAACGCCGACATGGCGCTCTACAGGGGAAAGAGCGAGGGTCGCAATGTCTACCGCTTCTTCGAGCCGGGCATGGACGCCCTGGTGCGGGAGCGCCGAGCGCTCGAAGTCGATCTCGAAGCGGCACTCCCCAGGCGCGAATTCGAGCTCGATTTCCAACCGATCCTCGACATCGGCTCCGGCAGGATTGTCGGCGCGGAAGCCCTGATGCGCTGGCGCTCGCCGTCGCGCGGCCTGGTATCGCCGGAAAACTTCATCGCCGCCGCCGAGGAAACCGGATTGATCGTGCAACTCGGCGACTGGGCGCTGCGCAAGGCTTGCAACGTGGCCGCCAACTGGCCGCCGGACATGCGCATGGCCGTCAATGTCTCGGCCGCGCAGATCAAGAGCGGCGGCTTCGCGCGCGGCGTGATCTCGGCGCTCGCCTTTTCCGGCCTGCCGGCCTCCCGCCTGGAGCTCGAAATCACCGAAACGGTGATGATGGACGAAAGCGACGCGGTGCTGAAGACGCTCAGCCAATTGCGCGGCCTCGGCGTGCGCATCGCTCTCGATGATTTCGGCACCGGCTATTCCTCGCTCGGCTACCTTCGGCGCTTCCCCGTCGACAAGATCAAGATCGACCGCTCCTTCATCCACGACCTCGACAAGCGCGACACGGCGGCGATCGTACGCACCGTGATCGGGCTTGGCGCCGAACTCGGCATCACCGTCACCGCCGAGGGCGTCGAGACCGAAGCGCAGCTCGACATGCTGCGCAAGGCCGGCTGCGGCGAGGCGCAAGGCTATCTGATCGGCGTGCCGACCAAGGCGACCGAGATAGGCCGGCTGCTGCGCGCGCAGGCCCTGCTGCGCCAGTCGGGCTGACAAGCAAAGCGCGTCGCGCCGAACATCGTCAGCGCAGCGTCTCGATGTATTTTTCGTGGAAGCTCACATAGCCGGGCTCGACCACCTTGAGATGCCGCTCGATCAGTCCGTGGAATTCCGGCAGCCGATGGAACGGCACGCCGGGATAGGCATGGTGCTCGGCATGGTAAGGCATGTTCCAGGCGAGCTTGCGCACGAACCAGTTGGTCAGCGTGGTGCGGGTGTTTTCCAGCATGTTGGCGACGAGCGGGCAGCGGCCGTGCTCGGCCAGCAGATAGAGCCGCAGGAAGGGCTGACCGAGCAGCGCCGGCACGATCCAGACATAGAGCAGGACCGACGCCTTGAACCAGACCGCGAGCGCCAGCACGACGGCATAGAAGGTGATCATCGCCCGCGCCTCGGCCTTCACTTTCGGCAGGCCCTTCGGCGGCACATAGCTGTCGCGGCAGCGCCCCATTGCATTGGCGTAGAGCGTCTGAAGATGCCCCCGCCACACCGGCAGGCCGGAGACATGGACAATGTATTGCCGCATCGTTTCGGGCTTCGGGAAGGCGAGTTCCGGATCATTCTCCGGATCCTGGGTGAAGCGGTGATGGGCGAAGTGGAAATAGCGGAACCAGTCGGCGGGCAGCGCGATCGCCAGGCTGCAGAAGCGCGCGACGATATTGTTCAGCCACTGCGTTTCGAAGGCCGTCCGGTGCACGGTTTCATGCAGCAGCGTGAACAGGAACACGATGAGGATGCCCTGCGGCAGCATCAGGACCGGCCAGAACGGAACCCTGGCGGCGATCAGCGCGCCCAGGAGGGCGATCGCGCCAAGATGGAGAGCGAGCTGGACAAGGCCCGGGCCATTTGACTTGCCGGTCAGCCGGCCGCGCTCCTCATTGGTCAGCGAGGCGATGACGTGGCGATGGTCGACGGCGTCGTCGTGGGCGATTGCGTTCATCGGATCAGGTTACCCAGAAAGAAACCTTTCGAAAAACGAGGATTTCTGCGAAATAGATAAGGTCAGCTTATCTTTTGGTTTGCCATGGTCACCCTTCCCTCCTTGCGCGGACTTCAGGCCTTCGAAGCGGCGGCCCGCACAGGCAGCTTTGCGGCCGCCGCCGAGGAATTGTCGGTTTCGGCCGCGGCCGTCAGCCAGCTCATCCGCACCGTCGAGGAGCAGATGGGGCGAAAGCTGTTCCACCGGGTCAACCGCCGCGCGGTGCTGACCGAGGCCGGAGTGGAGATGCTGCCGAGGCTCAGCATGGCCTTCCGGGAAATCGGCAGCGTCGCGCGCGATGTCGGGGGCGGTGCGTTCCGGCCGAGGCTCGTCGTTTCGGTGCCGCCGTCGATGGCGATGGGCTGGCTGTCGGAGCGCCTCGCCGGCTTCGTCGCCGGCCATGGCGCCGCCGACATATCGCTCAGAGGCGACGACGATCCGGTGCCGTTCGATCATGAACTGATCGACATCCGCCTCTCCTACGGTCCCCATTACCGGGAGCATCCGACCGAGGAGATCGTCAGGGACGCCGTCTATCCCGTCTGCGCGCCGACGCTCGCCGGCACGACCGGATCCGACAGGCTTGCCGGCCTGCCGCTCATCCACACCGATTGGGGACCGACCGGAGCATCCTTCCCGTCCTGGCGCAACTGGTTCGAGGCGGCGGGAAGCGAGCCGGGCCGCTCCGCGCAACGTGGCCTTTCCGCCAACTCGTCGCGCGCGGCGCTCGATCTCGCCATTTCCGGACTGGGCGTGGCGCTGGCGCAAGGGGTCTACTGCGCCCAGGCCCTGGAAGACGGCCGGCTGATCCGGCCGGTCGCCCGGTCCCTGGAGTTACGCCAGCCCTATTGCCTGACGATCCCCGAACGCAGCGCAAGGCGCGATATCGTGGCGGCGTTCCGCGAATGGCTGATCGGCGAATGCCGGCGCGCCGTCGGATCGCCGGCGCTGACGATGCCGTCAGTCTGACGGCCGGCAAGGCATGCGCATTCAGAGGTGCCCGGCAAGCGCCGCGACCATGTCCTTGCTGTTGGCCACGGGAACGATCTCGAACTCCACGAGATCCGCCCATTCGACGACCCAGCGCTGCAGGATCGTCACGTCATCGGCTTCCACCAGCATGAAGCAGCGGCTCATGTCGCCGGCGATCCAGCTATGGTGCACGACAAGCTCCTCCGGCTTCAGCCGGCCCTTGTCGCGAAAGCGGCGGTAGATTTCCTTGCGGTCCGAGCCGTGAAAATCCTCGATCACGAAGAACAGCATTCTTTTCCCTCAGATTGAACGATCTAGAATTGGGGACCTGAAGAATTGACGAAGTGAGGACTGACGGCTGGTCTAACCGCTCCAGTCCTTCAATTCTCCAGTTCCTCAATTCCCCAGTTCCTCAATTCCGCGCTCCGGCCGCTACTTCTCCGGTCGCTCCAGGCGTTCCAGGAACCACTGCGTCAGCCGCACCCAAAGCTCGTCCTTCTCGCCGGAATCCTCCCAGCCATGGTCGAGATTGGGATTGTCATTGACCTCGATGACGAAGACGCCGTCCTTGGTCTCCTTGAGGTCGACGCCGTAGAGCCCGTCGCCGATGCACTTTGCCGCCCGCACCGCCGTCTCGACGACATGCGGCGGCGTCTGCTTCAGCGTGAAGGTCTTGATGCCGCCCTGGTCGGGCTTGCCGCTCGCCTTGTGGTTGACGATCTGCCAGTGCTTCTTCGCCATCAGGTAATGCACGGCAAACAGCGGCCGGCCGCCGAGCACGCCGACGCGCCAGTCATATTCGGTCGGGATGAATTTCTGCGCGATCAGCAGATCGGAATCCTCCAGCCACTCGGTTGCGAGCTTGGTCAGTTCCGCGAGGTTCTCGCATTTCTTGACGCCGCGCGAGAAGGAGGAGTCCGGGATCTTCAGCACCAGCGGAAAACCCAGCGTCTGCGCCGCCACTTCGAAGTCGGAGGTGCCGGCGATCATCACCGTCGGCGGCACAGGCACCTTGTTGTAGGTCATCAGCTCGTTGAGATAGACCTTGTTGGTGCAGCGGATCATCGACAGGGGATCGTCGATCACCGGCATGCCTTCCTGCTGGGCACGACGCGCGAAGCGGTAGGTGTGGTTGGAGATCGACGTGGTCTCGCGAATGAACAGCGCGTCATAGTTGGCGAGCTTGGCAAGGTCCTTCTTGGTGATCGGCTCGACCTCGACGCCCATCTTCTCGGCGATCCTCGCCCAGTAGCGCAGCGAGGAAATCTCCGAGGGCGGCAATTCCTCGTGCGGGTCGACCAGCGTCGCGAACGTATAGCGCGCGGGCGTGCGGCCCTTGGTGTCGCGCCACTCGCGGTTGGTGTAGGTCTCCAGGCATTGCAGGAAGAATTCTTCCTCGCTCTCGGTCATGCGGGCTAAAGGCAGGAAGCCGATCTTGCGGATCGAGGCCCATTCGGAGCTGTCCTTGATGTGGACCTCCAGCGCCGGAGCGCGGAACCAGTCGAACAGGAGCCTGGCGAAGCGGTCCCAGACCTTGGACGGGCCGATGCCGAAGAAGATCGCCACTTTCGCCGGGAACGTCCCGCCAAGGTCCTTGCGGCATTTGTTCAAGGCAAGCTCAAGCTCCGGCAGCGCGTGCTCGTAGAGCTTGCGTTCCGAGAGGTCGATCATGGTCTCGACCGTTGGGATCACCCGATGGCCTCGCGAACCGGCCAGCAGCGAGGCATAGTAGCCGCGACTCTGGTAGCCGTAATTGTTCGACAGGTTGATGACCTTCGGCCGCTGGCCGCGGAACAGCGCCGGATGCGCGAGATAGTCGCGGTTGGTGATGATCTTGTGGGGTGTGGCCACCTGGTCGAGATCGTTCTGCCTGCCTGTCAGGATAACCCAGGTCATTGTCTCAGCGTTTTCCCAGAATGATGGCTGCGCGCAGGCCGTCGCGGCCGAACTGCGCCATGTTCATGAAGATGTCGTAGGGCACCGGAATGTTCGCGGCGTCGAGGATCGTTTCCTGCCTTTCGTCCTCGACCCAGGGGTCATGGATGAGGATATGGTCGCCATCGTCACCGATCGCCAGCACCCAATGCGGCACCTTCTTGCCGAACATGAGGAAGCCGCTGACCAGCACCACCACCAGCTTGCCCTCTGCCAGGGCGTCACGGATGTCGCCGATGCCGAACGGACGGTAGTTGACGGGGATGCCGTAAAGCTCGGCGCGGCGGCGGAAATCGACCTGGGCAAGCTCCATCACCCGGCGCTTGTCCTGGCTGCGCACCGACTGCAGGAACAGCGCGCCGTAGAAGGAGACGAATATCTCGGCGGAGAGCCCGCTCTCATAGCCGGCGACCGCCAGGCCGAAAGGCTCGCAGCCGCCAGGCCCCGACATCATGAAGACCGTGGTGGCCTCGCGCCACAGGCGGATCTCGATGATCGGGTCGGGCACGAAGCCGCGATCGAAATTGGCCATCGCCATCATCAGGCAGCACGGGCCGCAGGTGAACTCGCAGGTCTGCTGGTAGAACGGCACCTTGGTCGCCGTCGGGGTGTCGCCGCGCAGCGTCTTCTCGTAGCGCAGCGCCGTCGCGCCATCCTCGTAATAGTCGGGCTCGCGGCCTAATTTCCGATAACCGGCCTGCTCGTAGATATGGATGGCGCGATCATTGTCCTCGCGCACCTCGAGGCGCAGCAACAGCCGGTCATGCTCATACGCGGCCTCCTCGGCGGCGGCGAGCAGGAGGCGGCCGATGCCAAGCCGGC
>JAFKFE010000599.1 GCA_017308345.1 Alphaproteobacteria bacterium
ACCGACAGGTGACTCGAGACGACGGAACTGAACGTGCGATGATCGTCCAGCGCCCGCACCACGTCCTCGTGCCGGAACAGCGACCAACCCAGATAGTCGCTATATGCCACGGGGCAGCGGCCTCGCATCTCGTCATAGGCCGCGATCTGGTTGGAAAGGACCGTATCGGATCTGGGATCCCAGTCCGGTTGCGGCTTGTCTGGCATCTGACCTCGCGCCCTTTAGCAACATCCCGAGGCGCACGTCTGCGCGTATGGGATCTTCAGGACCCTGCTAACGCGGCATGCACTAGCGATCTTTGTGCAAGCTCAACTAATTACCGGATCCTGCCCTCGAGGCCCGCAAGCCTTACCTCGATCTCGCATCGGATCCCCTTCAGACCCCCGCGCCTGTCGGGTCGCCGCCGCCGCGATCCTCGGATGCGCTCTGCGAGTGGCTGGCGCGGGCGAGCATCTGCTTTCGCAGGCCGTCCGGGACAGGGCGCAGGGACTCGCTACCATCGCTGTCATGCGCCTTGCCATCGTCCGCGATCTTGTAGCGAGATAGGCGGAGGCCCGATCCGGCCTGACGCGGTGCCAGCAACTGCAGTTTGAGTGCGCCAGTCTCGCGAGCGCTTCGCCAACCGTTGTCTCGAAGAAATCATGGGCTCGGTCAGGATGGCTCTTGATGAAGCCAAATATAGTCCAATGCGACGAAGCATGCACCGCATCTGCATGATCAACTAACGCCAAGATAGCGGCCGGGCCGATGATTGATTGCCAGAATGAGATTGAGGACGGTTGCGCTGAGGACCGACAGTATCAGTCGGTCGGGCGCTAGAACCAGGAACGCGACGGACAGGATTGCGAGATCGACGGCGAGTTGAAAATAGCCAGCGCGCAGCCCAAAATTCTCCTGCAGGAAAATGGCGAGAATGTTGATGCCCCCCAAGCCCGGTTCGGTGGCGAAACAGCATCAACATGCCGGTGCCGCACAACGTTCCGGCCATGATGGCGGCATAGGTTGCGTTCAACTGCGCAAATGCCACCCATTCGGCCGTAAAGCGCGAAAAAAGCGAAACGAGGCTGACCGCAACGAACGTCCGCACGACGAACGCGCCGCCCAACCGTTTCCAACCGAGCAGATAGAAGGGCAGATTGATCAGCGAGAAGCCGAGCCAAAATTGGACGCCGCTCATGTACTGGAGCAAGAGCGCCACTCCGGCCATGCCGCCCACCACCAGCACGGCTTTGGCGTAGATGGTCGTGCCCAGCGCAACCATGAGGCTGCCGAGGACCAGAGCGAGCGCGTCTTCATGCAGGCCATGCCTCTCCATCATTGTGCCTCCGCCTTCGCGCACCGAGATATGCGCCTGTTCTCCCGCTTGGCGAGATCCTGCTTCCTGCACGATGCGTGGTCTTTGTCCGAGCGCAAATGTCGCGGCCAAAAAATCTCACCGCAGGATTCTTCGCGCGTTACCCCTTTGATAGATGGGCCCAATTCA
>JAFKFE010000600.1 GCA_017308345.1 Alphaproteobacteria bacterium
CGTCGACGAGGATGCGCTGGCGAAGCTCGCGGCGGATGCGAGCGCGGCCAATATCCGCCTGCATCTGATGATCGATTCGCGCGACGGCTTCCTGACCGGCGAACGCATCCGCGCCGCCGTGCCGAACTGGCGCGAGGCGAGCCTGTGGTTCTGCGGACCGGCCGGCTTTGGCGACGCGCTGCGGCGCGACTTCGCGGCGCAGGGTTTCCCGGTTGGCCCGCGCTTCCACCAGGAACTGTTCTCGATGAGATAAGGTCAGTCACGTGCGGCAACGCCATTACGGACCAGATGGGCAATCGGTTCCGCCAACATCGGCGCGACCGCCGTATTGCGGGGCGCTGCTCATCTCCGGGATCGCCGATCCGCCGCGATATCCGAGCGTGTCCGGGTCTCGCTCACGCCGCCAGCACCGCGGCCTCCAAACCGCGTATGATCCCCGCCAGTTCCACGCACTCGTCCTGCCGCACCTTGTTCCGGCGCCATGCCATGCAGATCATGCGCCGAGGCATAGGCTCCTGGAATGGCACGATCCTCAAGTCCGGCATGACGCTTGCGGCGCTTGCCGCCATTTCAGGCACCAGCGTGACGCCCAGGCCATGCGCCACCATCTGCAGGAGCGTCGTGAGGCTCGTCGCGCCATAGCTTGCCATCGCCACCGGCCGCACATTGCCGCAGACGGCCAGGGCCTGTTCGCGCAGGCAATGGCCTTCCTCCAGCAGCATCAGGCGTTCCAGGGCCGGGCTCTCCGGCGGCACGGGCGGCGAGGCGAAGGCGGGGTCTCCCGACGGCACGGCAAGGAAGAAGCGGTCGGGAAACAGTTCCTCGGTGACGAGGCCAGGATGATCGAGCGGCAAGGCGGCGATGAAGGCGTCGAGCTTGCCGGAGACCGCGTCCTCGATCAGCGATGCCGTCACCGCCTCCCGCAATTCCAACTGCAGCGCAGGGTAGCGCCTTCTCAGGTCCGGCAGCGCGTGCGGCAGGAGATAGGGCGCGACCGTGGGGATGATGCCCAGGCGGAAGCGGCCTTCCATGGCGGGGCGGCCGCGCCGCGCCGTCGTTTCGACGTCACGGATTTCGGCGAGAATGCGCTCGATGCGTGGCTGCAAGGCATGCGCTTCGTCGGTCATCCGCACAGTCTTGCCGCCGCGTTCGAACAGACGGCAATTCAGTCGTTCCTCCATCTCGGCGATCTGCGAGGACAGCGCGGGCTGGCTGACGCCGGCAAGCTTGGCGGCGCGGCCGAAATGAAGCGTCTGCGCCAAGGCGTCGAAGTAGAGCATCTGGCGAACGGTGAGGCCGATCATAAGAAAACATTATCAAAATAAACAGCAAAGACAATTTGTCTTTATCGCCAAGCCGGCCTAGTCTGGAATCGTTCTAGATTGGCGTGGCCGCTGGCTGCCCCGGAAACCCAATTCAAAACTCGGTAAAATCGGAGAGTGAGATGGACGCGAAAACCGACGACAACAGCGCTG
>JAFKFE010000601.1 GCA_017308345.1 Alphaproteobacteria bacterium
TTGTGCGCCTCGAAATCCTTCGGCACCTCGGTCAGCTTCTTGCCGATCTCCTTCAGCGTGCGCACCGGCAAGGCCGTCTTGCCGCGCCGTTGTTCGTCCTGGTTGTCGGCGGTGCGCAGGCCCGACCACGCGCCGTCCAGCCAGTCGGCCTTGTTGGGCTTGTAGGCCTGGCCGACTTCCCATTCGGCTTCCAGATGCGCGCGCCAGTCGGCCCGCATCTTGTCGACCTCGGCCTGGGTGACGTGGCCCTCCGCGATCAGCCGGTCGGCATAGACCTGCACCACCGTCTTGTGGGTGCGGATATTGCGGTACATGATCGGCTGGGTGAAGGCCGGTTCGTCGCCCTCATTGTGGCCGAAGCGGCGGTAGCAGAACATGTCCACGACCACCGGCTTGTGGAACTTCATGCGGAACTCGGTCGCGACCTTGGCGGCATGCACCACGGCCTCCGGGTCGTCGCCGTTGACGTGGAAGATCGGNNNNCTTGGCCACATCCGACGGATAGGGCGAGGAGCGCGAGAAGCGCGGATTGGTGGTGAAGCCGATCTGGTTGTTGATGATGACGTGCAGCGTGCCGGCGACGCGATGGCCGCGCAGTCCGGACAGGCCGAGGATTTCGGCGATCACGCCCTGGCCGGCAAAGGCGGCGTCGCCATGCAGCAGCAGCGGCATCACCTTGGCGCGCTCCGACAGCGGCACGATCTCGCCGCGCTCGCGGCCGGCGAGCTGGTCCTGCTTGGCGCGCGCCTTGCCCATCACGACAGGGTCGACGATTTCCAGATGCGAGGGGTTGGCCGTCAGCGACAGATGCACCTTGTTGCCGTCGAACTCGCGGTCCGACGAGGCGCCGAGATGGTACTTCACGTCGCCCGAGCCTTCGACCTCGTCGGGCGCGGCCGAGCCGCCCTTGAATTCGTGGAAGATGGCGCGGTGCGGCTTGGCCATGACCTGGCTGAGCACGTTGAGGCGGCCGCGATGCGCCATGCCGAGCACGATCTCCTTGAGGCCGAGCTGTCCGCCGCGCTTGATGATCTGCTCCAGCGCCGGGATCAGCGATTCGCCGCCGTCGAGGCCGAAGCGCTTGGTGCCCTTGTACTTGACGTCGATATACTGCTCGAAGCCCTCGGCCTCGATCAGCTTGGACAGGATCGCCTTCTTGCCGGTCGCGGTGAAGGTGATCTCCTTGTCGGCGCCTTCGATGCGCTCCTGGATCCAGGCCTTCTCTTCGGGGTCGGAAATGTGCATGAACTCGACGCCGAGCGTCGAGCAATAGGTGCGGGTCAGGATGTCCAGCATCTGCCGGATGGTGCCGAATTCGAGGCCGAGCACATTGTCGAGGAAGATCGGCCGGTCGTAGTCGGCTTCGGTGAAGCCGTAATTGGCCGGCGACAGCTCGTTGTAATCCTCCAGCGGCTTGGCGATGCCGAGCGGATCGAGATTGGCGTGCAGATGGCCACGCATGCGGTAGGCGCGGATCATCATGATGGCTCGCACCGAATCGCGCGTCGCCTGGTGCACGTCGGCGTCGGAAAGCGCCGCGCCTTTGACGACCGCCTTTTCCTTGACCTTCTTTTCGATGTGCTTCTCGACCAGGCCCCAATTGCCGTCGAGCGCCGAGACCAGCTCGCCATTGGCCGCCAGCGGCCAGGAAGGCTTCGCCCAGGAGGCGCCCTTGGCATTCTTGCGCACGTCGCCCGCGTCGTCCTTCAGCGCCGCGAAGAAATCCTGCCACTCCGGATCGACGGAAGCCGGATTGTCCTCATAGGCGGCATAGAGCGCGTCGATGTAATCGGCATTGCCGCCATAGAGGAACGAGGTGAGCGAGAATTGGTCGTTGGCCTGATCTTGTCTTGCCATTTTCGTCTGCGGAGCCTTGGCTCCGTCTCCTTTCGAGAGGGATAGCGGGTAGTCAGTAGTGAGTAGAACGATTGAAATTCCCGCTCAGCTGCTACT
>JAFKFE010000513.1 GCA_017308345.1 Alphaproteobacteria bacterium
ACTCGAACTGAACAGGCCGACCGGCCTTCTGTTGGACGACCATCGCGCGAGTTCGGATTTCCTGCCCTACGACAAGGTTGCCGATTTTGATCTTCAGCCGCGCAACTTGCTATCGATCGCCAAATCGAAGAGCGCTCTGTCTCGCAGACGTCGTTCTCGATCGAGAAACAAGCGTATCGCCCATATCTGTCGAGGTTTCAGAGGGCGTTTCGTTCCGACTTTCTTGCCTGCATTCCATGCCCCGCGGTCGGAGGCGGTGAGATCGTAGCACGAGTGTCCCATTTCGTTTCTCCTTTGGCCATGATCGGCCATGGAGAAAACGCCAGTAGACGGTTGAGGGGCCGCAAGCGGGCGCGCCTAGGCGGAAAACCGACATTGCTGGAACAGGCGCCGCGAAGGGCAACTAAAAGCTTCGCCGGCCGTGTACGAAGGGTCTGCTCGGGAGACCCTGGAGAAATTGCAATCGCGGACGCCCGACAGTTTCCGACTGAATAGAACACGGGGTGTCCCTCAGCGCCCGCGATCTTGTCGAACTCCATCCGGCTGGGCGTTGTCAGCAACACGCTTCGATGAGCAGCGCGCGTTCGAATAGGAACACACCTCGCCTGTCCAAGAATCGGTCAGGATGATAACTTCCGAAAGCTGCGGACGAAGCTGTCCACCACATTATCGAGGTCGGCCATCGAAAGGCAGAGCGGGGGGCACATCCGGATGACGTTTCGATACGGACCGGAGCGGCTGGCGACGAGGCCTTGACGCCGTGTCTCTTCGAACACCTGCAGCGTCGCCTCGGGCGCCGGTTCCTTCGTTGCATGGTCCTTCACCAGTTCGATGGCGAGCATCAGACCCTGTCCCCGGATGTCGCCAATAAGCGGGAAATCCTTCTTGAGGTGCTCGAGCCTTTCTTTCAGCGCGCCGCCGACGGTGGCGGCATTCTCTTGCAGCCGCTCCTCACGCATCACCTTGAGCACCGCGCGGCCTGCCGCGCAGGCGACGGGGTTGGCGCCATAGGTGTGGAACAGGAATTTGTCAGCCATCGCCTCCGCGACGGCGCGCTTGGCGATCACGGCACCGAGCGGGATCCCGTTGCCGACACCCTTGGCGACAACGACGATGTCGGGAACGACGCCGTGCGATTCGAACGCCCAGAATGCATCGCCGGTGCGCCCGACGCCGGACTGCACCTCATCCATGATGCAGACGCCGCCCGCCGCACGCACGCGCTCGAAGGCGCCAGCTATGTAGCCTGCGGGCATCGGCACGATGCCGCCATAACCCTGCACAGGTTCGACGATCATGCCGGCGAGCCTGCCGCTGGTCGAGCTGGATATGGCACGCTCGATTTCGTCGAGATAGGGCTGCACGCCTTCGCCATGGACGCCGCGATACTGGTTGGGCTCGGCCACGAAGCTGACGCCGCCGAGCTGCGGCACTGGATGACGGAAACCTGCGATCCCCGTTACCGACTGGGCGCCGAAGGTGGCGCCATGATAACTCGAGGCAAGCGCTAGCATGTCGATGTTGCCGGTATGCGAGCGCGCCATGAGCAGAGCAAGGTCGATCGCTTCTGCGCCGCTGTTGGTGAAGTGCACGACCCAATCATGACCGGCCGGCATAGTTGCCGCCAGTTCCTCGGCGTATTGCGCCGGAACCGGGTGATAGAACATCGTCGTGCAATGCGTCAGCTCGCTGACCTGCTCGGTGGCGGCCTTGACCACTTGCGGGTGGGCGTGGCCGACCGAGATGCAAAGGTTCATGCCAAGCAGATCGATGTATTTCCGATCCTTCTCGTCCCAGACGTACTGGCCCTTGCCGCGCTTGAGGATAAGAGGCTCGTTGTAAGGCACGAACTTGCGCTGCGAGGCCGAATAGAAGCGGTTCCGCCGATCGACGATGGCATCGGTCGACCAGTCGATGTCCAGATTTGAATGGGCGTGCGGAGCGTTCATGCCCTTGTCTCCAGGGTTGCGAATTCTGGAGATTGAAAACACGGAATGGGTGGCGCGCACACAGCCAAACATTCTCATCAGGATAACTGATGACGCCGATTAGTCGTGCGATGAAGGGCGGTCAACCGTATAACAGTCGGGCGGAAGGCCGGGCAGACGGGTGCTGATCGCATTCGTCAGTACTTCCGCCGTGCGGTCGGCGAAAGCCTCCGGAATGTTTCCGAGTTCGCGCTCGCGCGCGACCAGCAGGATGTTGCGCGAAAGGCTCGTGAACGGCAGGGGATGGACGTCGATCTCCATGCCCTCGGCAAGACCGTCTATAAGCAAGGTCGGCGTCAGGACCGCAAACCCCATGCCGGCAGCGACCGGCGCCATCACTACGCTGGAGCGGTCGCCTTCCATGGCGCGCGGGACCTCGATGCGCAGCCGGCTGAGGTGCTGGTCGACGCGCAGGCCCACAGGCGTCTCGCGCGAGAAGCGCACGAAGGCGAGCTTTTTGGACAGCTTGACAAGGTCGCCGACATCGCCGGCGAAACCCTTCGGCGTCACCAGCAGGAATTTCTCGGTCATCACCGGATAGCGCGTCAGCCCTTCGATTTCGAACAACTCTCCGGAAGTAACCGCAAGGTCGGCGCGGCGAGCGCGCAGCAAAGCGACATGGTCGGTTGCGAGCCCAGCGAACAGGCTGAGCTCGGGAATGCCGAAGTTCTTGCGAGCCAGCACCGAAAGCGCCGGCGCCAGGGTGGTTGCGATCGAGGCCAGAAGCGCGATGCGCAGGAGCGGCAGCGGTGCCGCGTTGACGCGGCGCGCGTCGGTGCGCAAGCCCTCGACCTCGCCCAGTATGGCGACCGCGCGGCGATGCAGCGCAATGCCGGCCTTTGTAAGCTCGATCGGTCGCAGATTTCGGTCGATCAGACTGACGCCGAGCGCGCTTTCCAGGTTCTTCAGATGCTGGGAAGCGGCTGATTGCGTCATGCCCAGCATCCGCGCCGCCTGGGTCACATGCCTGGTCTCGACGATTGCGACGAACACCTCGATCGACCGGAACAGATTGAAATCGAAACTGCCGCTCTTCACCCGCAACCCCGCCTGCAAGGCTCCATAAGTTTTCCTAATGTTGCGAAAATCTGGTTGAGCGCAAGAGGCTTGGCGGAAAAGATCGCGCCGTTCGATCCAGCAAAGGCAGCTCACTCGGTGAATGACAGCGCACGCATCGTGATCATTGGCGGCGGCGTCATCGGCCTCGGTATCGCCTATCATCTCGCCGAATTGGGCGTGAGCGATGTTGTCCTCCTGGAGCGCCACCAACTGACCAGCGGCACCTCCTGGCACGCGGCCGGCATAGTCGGTCCGTTGCGTGCCAGCCTCAACCTGACGAGGCTGGCGCAATATGCGACCGAGCTGTTCCCACGCCTAGAGGAACTTACGGACCAAGCGTCCGGCTACAAGCGCACCGGCGGATTATGGCTGGCGCGGCGCTCGGAGCGCATGGACGAACTGAAGCGCATCGCGCATATGGGCGATGTCTGCGGCCTGACGGTGGGAATCGTTGATCAGGCCGGCCTGGCCGAACGCGTGCGCGGCATCGTCGCCGACGGTATCGAAGGCGCGCTCTGGGTCGAGGAAGACGGCCAGGCCAATCCGGTCGACATCTGCGCCGCCTACGCCAAGCGCGCCCGCGCGGCCGGCATCCGTATCCTCGAAGGAGCGTCTTGTTCAGGTGTAGTGACCCGTAACGGCCGGGTAGCAGGCGTCACGCTGGCTACGGGCGTCACCATCGATTGCGAGATCGTCGTCAACTGCGCCGGCGCCTGGGCGCGCGATGTCGGCGCGCTCGCCGGTGTTCCGGTGCCGCTGCAAGCTGTCGAGCACATGTATCTGGTGACCGAGCCGATCACTGGCCTGCAAGACCCGTTTCCGATCCTGCGCGACCTTGACGAAGGCATCTACATCAAGGGCGATTCCGGCAAGTTGGTGCTGGGCGGGTTCGAGCCCAAGGCCAAACTCTTCGATGTTCGCGGACCGGCTGGCGACAGGCCGTTCCTCGAGCTGCCCGAGGATTGGGAGCAGTTCGAGCCGTTCATGTCGGCCGGGCTGAAGCTTCTTCCCGCGCTGTCCGATACCGGGATCCGGCATTTCATGAATGGGCCGGAGAGTTTTACGCCCGACACAAGGCCTCTGATGGGGGAGTCGCCCTATCTGCGCGGCCTCTACGTCGCCGCGGGCTTCAATTCGACAGGCATGATGTCGTCGGCCGGTGCCGGCAAGGCGATGGCCGAATGGATCGTCGACGGCGAACCCGGCCTCGATCTCTGGGCGCTCGACATCGCCCGCTTCGACCGTTCAGCGGCGGCGCGCTCGTTCGTCGGCGTTAGGATGGAAGAGGCGGTTGCCGATCTGTTCCGCATGCACTGGCCTTACAAGCAGGCGGCTGCCGGGCGCGACGTCAGACGCTCCGCCTTTCACCGCACATTCGCCGAACAGGGCGCTGTCTTCGGCGCGCCGACCGGCTGGGAGCGGCCGCTTTGGTTCGGCGGCGAGGAGACACGCGGCTATTCCGTCGGCGCGCAGAAATGGTGGAGCGCAGCCAAGGCCGAGGCCGAGCGGATGGTGCGAGGTGTCGGCCTGTTCGAGCTGTCGCCCTTCACCAAGATCGAGGTGCGCGGGCGCGACGCCGTTACGCTGATGCAATGTCTGTGCGCGGGCGATGCCGACAAACCCGAGGGCCGCGCCGTCTATACGCAGATGCTCAATGTGCGCGGCGGCATCGAGGCGGACGTGACCGTGACGCGCGACGGGGAAGACGCGTTCCGTGTCATCTCCGGCGCGGCCACGAGGCAGAAGGACCTCGCTTGGATCGCGCGATACGCCGAGGATCTTGGTCTCAACGTTTCGGTCTTCGACGCCACATCCGCCGAGGCTGTGCTAGGCGCCATGGGGCCGCGCTCGCGCGACCTGCTCCAAAGCCTGACCGACGCCGATCTTTCCGACGCGGCATTCCCGTTCTCGACCTCGCGCCGCATCGAAATCGGCATGGCCAACGTTCGCGCCACGCGCGTCAGCTTCGTCGGCGAGCTCGGCTTCGAGCTCTACATGCCGGTCGAAAATGCCGAGAGCGTGCTTGCCACGATCCTCTCGGCTGGCAACTCCTATGGCCTGGCCTTTTGCGGTCACTACGCGCTCGACGGCTGCCGGCTGGAAAAGGGCTATCGCCACTGGGGCCACGATATCGGGCCGAAGGACACGCCGTTGGAGGCAGGCCTCTCCTTCGCTGTCTCCTGGAAGAAGGACGATTTCATCGGCCGCGAGGCGCTGCTGAAGCAGAAAGCCGAAGGCGTGCGGCGCCGGCTCATGCATTTTGCCGTCGAGGGCGCCAATCCGCTGCTTCTGCACGACGAGCCGATCTATCGGGACGGCAAGCTCGCCGGATTGACGACTTCGGGCGGCTTTGGCGCTCGCACGGGCTTGAGCCTCTGCTTCGGCTATGTCGCCTGCGATCCAGGCGAGGCGAAAACGCAGCTCTTTCAATCCAATTACGAAATCGCGGTTGCCGGCACGCGCTACAAGCTGCGTGCGCTCGACAAACCGCCTTACGACCCAACCGGAATGCGCATGCGCGGACATGCCGAGGAGACCCTATGAGACAACATGCCCGCGTGGTCGTGATCGGCGGCGGCGCCATGGGCGTGTCGTTGCTCTACCACCTTGCCAAGCGCGACTGGAACGACGTCATGCTTGTCGAGAAACAGGAACTGACCGCCGGTTCCACCTGGCATGCGGCGGGGCTCTGCACGCATTTCGCCCACAACGCGACGGTGATGGAGATGCGGGCGCATTCGGTGCGGCTCTACCGCGAGATCCTGACCGCCGAGACCGGGCTGCCGACCGGCTTCCACGCCAGCGGCGCGCTGCGCATCACCCGCTCGAAGGAGCGCATGGATGAATTCCGCCATGTGCAGGGGCTCGGCCGGTTCGTCGGCCATGACTTCCACATCCTGAGCCCCGCCGAGCTCAAGGAGATCTATCCGCTCTGCCACACGGACGGGATCGTCGGCGCCATCTACGAGCCCAAAGACGGCCATGTCGATCCGACGCTGGCGACCAACGCCATGGCCGCCGCTGCGCGTTCGCGCGGCGCCGAGATCGTGCGCCACAATCCGGTGCTGGGGATCGAGCGCAAGCCGTCGGGTGAATGGCTGGTGCGTACCGAGCAGGGCGACATCGTTGCCGAGCATATCGTCAACGCGGCCGGCACCTGGTGCCGCGAGATCGGCGCGATGATGGGCATCGACCTGCCGGTCGTGCCGATGCTGCACCAGTACGTCGTGACCGACACCGTTCCCGAGATTGCCGAGCGCATTGCCGCCGGCGCCAAGGAATTGCCGATCATCCGCGATCCCGAAGAGAGCTGGTACCTGCGCCAGGAGCGCGACGGCTACATCGTCGGTCCTTATGAGAAGTCGGCCCATCCGTGGGCGATCGACGGCGTGCCGCCGGAATTCGGCATGGAACTGCTGCCGCCCGATCTTGACCGCGTCGAGCATATCATCGCGCTCGCGATGGACCGGGTGCCACCGCTCGCCAATGCCGGCATCAAGACGGTGGTCAACGGACCGATCACCTTCACGCCGGACGCCAACCCGTTGGTCGGCCCGGCCTTCGGCCTGGGCAATGCGTGGCTGCTCACCGGCTCCAGCATGGGCGTTATGGAAGGCGGCGGCGCAGGCCGTTTCCTCGCCGACTGGATCGTCGACGGGGCACCGCGCAGCGATGCCCTTGCCATCGATCCGCGCCGCTTCGGCAATTATGCCGATCGCGACTATCGCATCGACAAAGCTGTCGAAGGGTTCGGCCTGCAATTCGGCATCCACTATCCCAACGAGGAACGCGAGGCCGGTCGTCCACGCCGCACGACCCCGGCGCTCGAACTGCAGAAGGGCCAGGGCGCGGTGCTCGGTGCCGCCTACGGCTGGGAGCGGCCGAACTGGTTCGCCTTCAATGGCGCCGACCGCGATCCGCCGCTGACCTTCCGCAAACCCGGCTGGTTCGACGCGGTGCGCGGCGAATGTCTTGCCGTACGTGACAGCATCGGCGTCGTCGACCTTTCGGCCTTCTCCAAGTTCGAGATCGGCGGCCCCGGCGCCCACACCTTCATGGCATCGCTCGGCGCCAACCGGCCGCCGGAACGCCATGGCCGGATCGGGCTCATACACGCGCTGACGACAGCGGGCGGCGTGGCGTCGGAATTCACCGTGACACGCTTTGGCGACAACGGGTTCTACCTGACCAGCGCCGCGCTTGCGGAACGACATGACGAGGATCTGCTGCGCTCCCGCGCCGCTGCCTTTCCTGGGGTCACGATCGACAATGTCACGGAAAGACGGGGCGTGCTTGGCGTGATGGGGCCGCGCGCTCGCGACGTCATCGAAAAGATCTGCGAGGCCGATCTGTCGAACGCCGCCTTCCCGTGGCTTTCGGCGCAGATCATCCGCGTTGCCGGCATCAGGGCGGCCGCTCTCCGGGTCTCTTATGCCGGCGAGCTCGGATGGGAGCTGCATGTGCAGATTGCGCAACTTGGCAAGCTCTATGAAGCGATCGCCAAGGCCGGCGCGCAATTCGATCTGCGTCCCTTCGGCATCTATGCGCTGAATGCCATGCGGCTGGAGAAAGGCTATCGCGGCTGGGGCGCCGACCTGACCACCGAGCGTACACCGCTGGAGGCTGGGCTGGGCGCGCTGGTCAAGACCGACGGGCGGAGCTTCATC
The DNA here is from genome assembly GCA_017308345.1 of Alphaproteobacteria bacterium. Lineage (GTDB taxonomy): Bacteria > Pseudomonadota > Alphaproteobacteria > Rhizobiales > Rhizobiaceae > Mesorhizobium. Next base: position 7,715 of record JAFKFE010000513.1, read on the forward strand.
GGCCGCGAAGCCATGCTGGAACGGGTGGGCGACGAGGCGTGGTCGATGGCGCTGCTCGAGATCAACGATGATGGCGAGCGGCTGCCTTTCTACGCCCATGCCGTGATGCAGGACAGTCGCCCGGTTGGCGTGGTGACTTCCGGTGCCCGCGGTTTCCGCTCCGGCAAGACATTGGCCCTGGCCTATCTGCGGCCCGGCGTCTCACCACGCAAGCTGACCGTTTCCATCCTCGGCACCGAGTTCTCCGCGCGAGAGCTTCGCCAGGCCCCTTATGATCCAGGCAATCTGCGGCTGCGCGGGCTCCAGCCCACCAAGCCGCTTGCTGTCGCCTGATGCAGGAGCAGACCATGGACAACGAGGCCAAGACAGTCAAAGAAACGCATGCCCCGCGAACCGGTGGTCGCGCCGGAAGGCAGGGCCAGCGTGTGGCGCGTGAAGCGCCGCGCCGCCCCTATATCAGCCGGCGGATCGGCACCTTCAACATCCTCGACGAAGAGGGGTTGAGCCTGATCGAGGCGAATGCCGACACGCTGCTCAAGGAAGTCGGCATGGAGTTCCATGACGATCCTGAGATCCTCGACATCTTTCGTGACGCGGGCGCCGACGTGCAGGGCACCAGGGTCCGGTTCGAGCCCGGCATGTGCCGCAAGATCATCCGCGCCACAGCGCCCTCGCAATTCAAGCAGCACGCCCGCAACCCGGCGAACACGGTAATGATCGGCGGCGACAACACCGTGCTTTGCCCCTCCTGGGGGCCGCCCTTCGTGCACGATCTCGATCGCGGCCGCCGCTATGCCACAATCGCGGATTTCCGCGATCTGGTGAAAATCCATCAGATGATCCCGCATCTGCATCATTCGGGCGGCGTCGTCTGCGAGCCTGTCGACCTGCCGGCCAACAAGCGTCATCTCGACATGCTCTACACCCATATTCGCCATTCAGACCGCCCCTTTATGGGCGCGTTCATCGGCCCGAAGCGGGCGCAGGACGCGGTCGACATGGCCAAGATCGTTTTCGGCGAAGAGTTCGTCGCCAACAACCCCGTGCTTTACAACGTGTCCAACACCAACGCGCCGCTGGTGCTGGACGCCAACATGTCGGGCTCGCTGAAAGTCTATGCGCGCAACAACCAACCGGTCGCCTGCACGCCCTGGACACTGGCCGGGGCGATGAGCCCATGCACGGTCGCCGGCACGCTGGCGCAGGTGCTGGCTGAAGCGCTCGCCTGCCTCAGCCTCGTGCAACTGATCAACCCCGGTGCACCCTGCCTAATGGGAAGCTTTGCCAGCACGATCTCGATGCAGAGCGGGGCGCCGACCTTCGGCACGCCGGAAGCTGGCAAGATGGTGCTCGCCTGCGGCCAGCTCGCGCGGCGCGTCGGCGTGCCGTTCCACACGGTCGGATCGTTGTCAGCCTCGAAACTTCCCGATGCCCAAGCCGAGCAGGAAGCCACCTGGGGCATATTGATGTCGATGTTCGCTGGCGCCAATGTGATCAACCACGCCACCGGTTGGCTGGAAGGCGGGCTGGTCACCGGCTTTGAGAAGACGGTCATCGACGCCGACCTCTGCGGCAAGCTCGCCAGCCTGTTCGAGGGCATCGATCTCTCCGTCAACGCGCAAGCGATGGAGGCCATCGAGGCTGTCGGGCCGGGCTCGCATTTCCTCGGTAGCGAGCACACGCAAGCCAACTTCCTTTCCGCCTTCTACCGGTCCTCCATCAGCGACAACAATTCGTTCGAGCAGTGGAACGAGGAAGGACGGCTTGACGCCGCGCAGCGCGCCAACCGGCAATGGAAACGGCTACTCGAGGACTACCAGGATCCTGGCCTCGATCCTGCGATCGATGAGGCGCTGCGGGCCTTCATCGCGAAGCGCAAGGCCAGCGAGCCGGACCAGGCCTATTTCTAGGGCGTGACCTCGAAAAAGCGGGCCGGTTTTCGGGCAAGGTCACGTTCCTGCAAAAACAGGTGGCCGGACCTCGTAGCACGTCGCGGCGAAGCGACGATCTTATGCGCCCCATCGTTTTTCCTTATGCGGTGAAATTTGGGATGGATTGCCTGCGTGTTCCGCTAACCTGATGGATAGACTGAATGAAATCAGCGCAACTCCGTTGGGGAAACATCATGAAACGCTACCTTCTCGAGACCGCACTCAGCGCTCTGCTGCTCATGCACGTGGCGCCCGCGCTTGCCGCCGACGTGACGATGCCGGATCCAAACTACGCCACCGCGACAGCGGTCATGAACGTTATCAAGAACGCGGCCGAGCAGGAGCTCGGGCTGGAAGTTTCGACGGTGACAACCACCGCCGTACCGGTGATCTGGGAAGCGATGAACCGCGGCAAGGGCGAGGTCGATATCTGGCCCGATGTCTGGCTGCCGAACCAGCAGGGTCTGGTCGACAAATACGTCAAGGGCGCAGGCACCGTGAAGCTCGCGCAGAACGGCTACGAGGCAAAGCAGGGCTATTGCGTGACCCAGGTCACCATCGACAAGTACCACGTCAAGGATGTCGCCGATCTCGCTAATCCGGACAACGCCAAGCTGTTCGACACCAATGGCGACGGCAAAGGCGAGATGTGGATCGGCGCCTCGGGCTGGCAGTCGACCAATATCGAGAAGGTGAGGGCACGCGACTACGGCTTTGCCGATTTCTTCGACCTGCAGGTCACCGACGAGGCGGTGGCGGCGGCCTCGCTCGACCGCGCGGCCAAGGCCGACAAGCCGTGGGTCGGCTATTGCTACAGCCCGCACCAGAATTTCGCCCGCTACAAGCTCGCTTTCCTGACTGAGCCGAAGAACGATCCGGCGAAATTCGTCGTCGTGCAGCCCAACGACGATCCGCAATGGTTCGAAAAGTCGAAGGTCTCGTCCGCTTATGCTGACACCTCCGTCCATGTTGCCTATGCTGCCACGCTCGCGCAGCGCCAGCCCGACCTGACGGCAGCGCTGGAGCGCATGACCTTCAACCCGGACGACATCTCGAAATGGGCCTACGCGATCATCGTCGACAAGAGGCCGGCCGACGAGGTCGCCAAGGAGTGGATCAAGGCGCATCCGGACGACGTTGCAAAGTGGTTCGGCCACTGAGCGGAGCGCCGCGCGGCGACCGCGGCCGGGACGCGTAGGCGTGGACGCCGTGTCGGCCAATGACCTGAACCGTAAGCGGAGCGGCTCGGCCGGTCCACCAGCTATTGTCATGAATGGCGTGTGGAAGGTGTTCGGTCCGCGCGCGCCCGAAGCCATGGCATCCATCCTGCGCGACCGGCTGGACAAGGAGGACGTGGTCAAGCGGTTCGGCTGCGTCGTCGGCGTGGCCGATGTCAGCATCTCGGTCGCGCCCGGTGAAATCTTCTGCGTGATGGGTCTGTCGGGCAGCGGCAAATCGACCTT
>JAFKFE010000102.1 GCA_017308345.1 Alphaproteobacteria bacterium
AGCTCGGATTTGATCATAGAACGTTCCCCGTAAAACCACTGCAATCGATTATCAGGATGATTTTATTGCTTTTTTGGCTCGTCCCAACGGTATCTCAAGGGTGCCAGACCGAAACGAGACCGTCAAGAAACAAGCGGTCGGCGCCGAGCTCGTGGATCACATCGCCGCCGGCATCGGGCAGGCCGAGGGCCTTGGCCGCCACTTTTGCCATCGACTGGGAAAACAGGAAACCGCCGGGCCTGTCCTTGTTCTTCCACTCGATGACTTTGAGCTTGGCGTCCACGCCCTTGGTCGCCAGCCAGTCGATCGCCTCCTGCTCACCGCCGACGGCGTCGACCAGATGATTGGCCAAAGCCTGGCGACCGGTGAAGATCGAACCGTCGGCCAGCGCCAGCGCCTGATCATGCGTCATCTTGCGGCGGTCGGCGACGATGCCGACGAACCAGTCGTAGCTGTCGAGGATCAGCTTGCGCACCATGGCGCGCTCATCGTCATTGGTCGGCTTGAAGGGCGAGGGTGAAGCCTTGAGCGGCGACGATTTCACTTCCTCCAGCTTGATGCCGAGCTTGTCCATGAGACCGCTGACATCGGGATATTGGATCAGCACGCCGATCGAGCCGACGATCGAGGTCTTGCGGGCGACGATGTGGTCGGCCGCGCTTGCGATCATGTAGCCGGCCGATGCCGCCAGCGTGCCGACCTCGGCCACCACGGGTTTGTCGCCGGCAAGCTTGCGCACTGCCTCGAAGGTGGATTCGCCGCCGACCGTGGTGCCTCCGGGCGAATCGATCGACAGGATGACGCCCTTTACCTCCGGCGAGGTGCGGATCGCTTCCAGCCTCCTGAGTAGTTCCTCGTCCTCGGTGATGGTGCCTTCGATCTTGACCTTGGCGATATGGGGGAGCGCCCGGCCGGTAAAATTGTCGTCATAGAACCAGGCCGAGAAGGCGATGACGGCTGCCGCCAGAATGAGAAACGCGGCCATGCGCCAGAACGTCAGCTTGCGGCGCAAGCGGCGGCGGTCGATCAGGTCGTCGGCTCTCATTGCCATCGTCAGCCTCATGGGTCGGAGGGAAAGCACGCTTTTAAAGCAAGCCCAGTCACGCGGCTACCGTTTCCTGAAATGTCCGGCTTCAACCTTCGGCGCTGACGCCAGGCTCACGAAAAATTAACGCAGTCCGTCCGTATCTGCTATGAAGTACCGGCCGTCTTCGCCGAATTCCTCCCGATTTTGCGGGCGGCAGCCGTCATATTTTTGCAGTTTTCCTCCGCTTGTGCTTGCTTGTAGGTGCCGACATACCACCTATAGGCGATGTTTGGGCGGGCAAAGGTCCACTAGAAAGTCATGTTGGCGCGATCTGACGAAACGAGCGACGCCGGTACGGCACCGGCTCCCGCGGCCCTGGGCGGCACGCGTGGCGATGCGTTCAACCGCGCGCAGCGGCACTCGCGCCGCGTGCGCGTGC
>JAFKFE010000514.1 GCA_017308345.1 Alphaproteobacteria bacterium
TCATAGGCGCCCTGCGCGTCCGCGGCGTTGGAGGCCGAACCCGGCGTCGTGCGATAGGGCAGCTTATAGCGCCGCGCCAACTGACCCGAGGCGACGTTGGCCTTGGTGTTTTCCGGCGTGCCGAAGGCCGGCGCGCCCGACCTCATGTCGACATTGGAGGTGAAGGCGCCATACATCACCGGCGCACCGGGGCGCACCAGCTGGGTCAGCACCACGCCGAACAGCGCCTCGGCGTTCTGCTGCGCCAGCGCGCCGGCCAGCGTCACCGGGCTCATCGCGCCCATCAGCGTGAATGGCGTGACCGCCACGGACTGGCCATATTCGGCCATCGTCATCAGCCCTTCGGCCATCATCTCGTCGAACCGGCGTGGCGAGTTGACCGAAATGATGGTGTTGATGCCGGGATCGTCGCGCATCTGATCCAGCGTCAGCCCGCGCGCGATGGCCATCATCTCGATGCCGTCGAGCGCCCTGCCCTGGCCGATCGCCGAGACGTGGAAACATTTGTCGGTCAGCGTCAGGTTGGCGAAATAGGTGTCCATATGCCTGGTGTTCGCAGGCAGCTCGATCGGCGCGCAGACCTGGTTGCCCAGCATGTGGATGCAGTTGAAATGCTGCGCCAGCCGGACAAGATCCTGATAGTCCGGCATGTTGCCGGCGCGGCGGCCGCGTTCCATGTCGTGCACATTGGGCGGACCGGCGACGAGCGTGAAGTTGATGGTGCTGCCGCCGAGATGGATGGCATGCGCCGGATTGCGCGGGGTAAGCGTATAGCTGGCGCGCGTCGACTTCAGCGCCTCCTCGACCATGCCGCGATCGACGCGCACGGTCATCGATCCGTGGTCGACCTTGGCGCCGGCGCGCTCGAACAGCGAAAGCGCCCGCAGGCTCATCAGCTCGATGCCGAAATTCTCCAGAATATGCATCGATGCCTGGTGGATGGCCTCGATCTGGTCGGCTGACAAAAGCGCCATCGGCGGATAGGGATTCTCCACCCGTCGCGGCGGCAGTTGCGGAATGGCGGCTGGCCCCCGGTTGCTCGTGCGCTCGGCGCCGCGCTTGCGTCTTGGTTCGCTCATGCGCGCATCAGAGCGTCGTCATTCCATGCGAGCTGTCAGGAATTCGCCATTTGCCGGCGTGATTTTAGCCAAGGCGGCATTTTTCAAAACCGATAGAAAGAATAGCGACGCCGACAGTCGTAATATCGATACTCGGCTTTTCGCGCTCCCGCGTCCACGTTAATGAACCGCGCAAGATTCCTTTTATGATTTCGGCCTATTCGTCTTCCAATGCGTAGGTCGAGTTTTAGTAAAATTGTCGCTGTCTGTGTGCTGCTGGCGCTTTCGGCCTGCGCGACGGCACCCAGCCACATCAACAATGTCTGCGCCGTTTTCGACCAGAATGACGGCTGGTTCGACAACTGGCAATCCGCCGCCGAGCGGACCGAGCAGAAATACGGCATTCCCGTACCGGTGCTGATGGCGACGGTGCGCAAGGAATCCGGCTTCAAGAGCAATGCCCGCCCGCCGCGCACCAAGCTGCTCGGCTTCATCCCGTGGACGCATGTGTCGAGCGCCACGGGCTATTCGCAGGCGCTGGACGGCACCTGGTCGCAATATCAGAACGAGACCGGAAACTGGACGGCGCGCCGCACGCGCTTTGCCGACGCCATCGATTTCGTCGGCTGGTACCACTCCAAGACCGCCGACACATTCGGCGTCGCCCGCAACGACACCTACAATCTCTATCTGGCCTATTATCTCGGCTGGACCGCCTATGGCCGCGGCAATCGCGGCAACGCCGGCGTCCAAAGCTACGCGCGCGCCACCGACCAGATGGCGCGCGATTATCAGGCGCAGCTACGGCAATGCGCAAACTAGCATTTTTCCGGGCTAGTGCCGTCTTGTCGTATCTTTCGGCTTCTTAGCACCCGTTTCCGAAACCTCGTCGCGGACCTGGTGGCGGCGGGCTTTCATGCCGGCCTTGCCCTGCTCCACGGCGTCCCCGATCTGGTCGGCTTCCGCGCTGCCCGTTTTGCCACGCGGCCGGTTCGGCGCCTTTCCGGCAAGGCCTGGCCCCGCGCCATGCGGCGCATCGTCCGGCACGCCCTCATGCGCGGCATGTTCCTTGTCGAACTTGATGACCGGCTCCATCTTGGCCAGCACGTCGTCCGAGAGCGAGCACAGGCTCGTACGGCCGCCACCGAGATTCTTGACCGGCGGCACCTTCGTCTCGCACAGATTGTCCGGCACCAGTTTCTTGTAGCCGCATCGCGTCTGGAACGGACAGCCGGTCGGCGGGTTCATCGCCGACGGGATGTCGCCTTCGAGCACGATGTGTTTCTTGACCACGCTGGTGTCGGCGATCGGGATCGCCGACAGCAGCGCCTCGGTATAGGGATGGTAAGGCGGCGAGAAGATCTGGTCGGTCGTCCCCTGCTCGACAATGTAGCCGAGATACATGACGACGACGCGGTCGGCGATGTAGCGCACCACCGACAGGTCGTGGCTGATGAACAGCATCGTGGTCTTGTTCTTGCGCTGGATGTCCATCAACAGCTCGGTTACAGCCGCCTGCACCGAGACGTCGAGCGCCGAGACCGGCTCGTCGGCCACCACCACCTTGGCGTCGCCGGCAAAAGCGCGCGCGACGCCGATGCGCTGCTTCTGGCCGCCCGAGAGCTGGCGCGGCTTGCGCGTCTCGAAGGCCCTGGGCAGCTTCACCAGGTCGAGCAGTTCCAGCATGCGCTGGCGCCGCTCGGCGACATTCTTGCCGACATTGAACTTCTCCAGCGTGCGGATGATCTGCGAGCCGACGCTATGGCTGGGGTTCAGCGTGTCGAACGGGTTCTGGAACACCATCTGGATCGACGACACCGTATCGACGCTTCGGCTCTCGATGCCCGTCGACTGGATTTCCTTGTTGGCCAAAGTCACCGTGCCGGAGCTGGCGGTCTCCAGACCGAGCAGCACCTTGGCCAGCGTCGACTTTCCGCAACCGGATTCGCCGACGATCGCCACGGTCTCGGATTCGCGCGCGGTGAACGAGATCGTCTCGTTGGCCTTGACGACGCGGCCTTCGCTGGAACCGAACACCTCGCCGCCGCCGACCTTGTAGTATTTCTTGAGGTCCTGGATCTTGAGCACCGGCGCGCCGGGCTCGACCTTCTCGTTGACCTTCTTGGCGCCGGGCGGCAGCGCCTCCCAGTCGATCTCGTTGAAGCGCACGCAGCGCGAGAAATGGCCTTCGTGCCCTTCGACCGGGATCATCGGGATTTCGGCGGCGTTGCAGACGCCCTCGACGAAATGGTGGCAGCGCGGCCCGAAATTGCAGCCCTTCGGCCGCTCATGCGGCAGCGGCAACTGGCCGGGGATGGAGATCAGCGGCCGCGAATTCTTGTCGGCGCCGGGCAGCGGGATCGAGCGGAACAGCCCCTGCGTATAGGGATGGCGCATCCGGTCGAACACGTCTTCGATCTTGCCGGTCTCGACCGCTTCGCCCGAATACATCACCGTGATCTTGTCGCAGGTCTCGAGGATGAGACCCAGATTGTGCGACACGAAGATCATCGAGGTGCCGAACTTCTCGCCGAGCCCCTTGACCAGTTCAACGATGCCGGCCTCGACCGTGACGTCGAGCGCGGTGGTCGGTTCATCGAGCAGAAGCAGCGCCGGCTTCGACAGCAGCGCCATGGCGATGACGATGCGCTGCTGCTGGCCGCCGGACAGCTGGTGCGGATAGGAGCGCATCATGCGCTCGGGATCGGGCAGCTTCACCGCGCGCACCATCTCCAGCGCACGGCTATGCGCCTCGTCCTTCGACACCTTGTCGTGGATCAGCGGCACTTCCATCAGTTGCTGGCCGATCTTCATCGCCGGATTGAGGCTCGCCATCGGCTCCTGGTAGATCATGGCGATCTTGTTGCCGCGGATGGCGCGAAGCTCCTCGTCGGACATCTCGCCCATGTCCCGGCCCTGGAACTTGATGCGGCCGCCGACGATCTTCCCGATATTGGAGAGGTCGCGCATGATGCCGAGCGACACGGTCGACTTGCCGCAGCCGGATTCGCCGACGATGCCCATCGCCTCGCCGGGCATGACCGTGCAGGAAAAATCCATCACGGCCGGGATCTCGCCCTTGCGGGTGAAGAAGGAGATCGAGAGGTTCTCGATCTCGATGATCGGCTGACCGGTCGCCTTGGCTGGATCTCGAACTGCCTCGTTCATGGGTCGCTCCAATCCTTGGTTCTTCGAACATGGGGCCGAAGCCCCAGCCATCAATCCTTCATCGACTGTTCGCGCAGCGAGTCCGCCAAAAGATTCAGCCCCAGGACGAACGACATCAGGGCGATCGTCGGCGGCAGCGCCGGGTGGATGAAGGAACGCAAGAGGCGGCTCGCATCCTTGATCGCCGTGCCCCAGTCGGGGCTTTCCGGCGCCAGGCCCAGGCCGAAATAGCCGAGCGTTCCAAGCAGGATCGTCGTGTAGCCGATGCGCAGGCAGGCATCGACGATCAGCGGACCGCGCGCATTGGGCAGGATCTCCCACAGCATGATGTACCAGGGCGATTCACCGCGCGTCTGCGCCGCCGCCACATAGTCGCGCGTCTTGATGTCCATGGTCAGCCCGCGCACGATGCGGAACACGCCGGGGCTGGAAGCGAACACCACCGCCACGAAGATGTTGAGCTGGTTGGGATCGATATGGACGATCTTCAACGGATCCTTGTCGAAGACCAGGCCGGCATAGATCCAGCCGCCTAAGACCAGCGTGATGCCGAGCAGGATGTAGAGCCGGTCCGGCCGGTTCTTGTAGCGGGTCCAGAACAGCACGCAGAAGAAGACGATCGGGAACAGGAAGAACAATCCCGCCATCGCATAGGGGATCGGCGTATCCATGATGCCCGGCGTCACCAGGAGGTAGAACAACAGGATCACCGGGAAGGCCAGCACCAGATTGGCGAGGAAGGACAGCACCGTGTCGATCTTGCCGCCATAGTAGCCGGCCGGCAGGCCGAGCGTGATGCCGACCATCAGCGCGAAGCCGGTCGCGGCCGGCGCGATGATCAGCACGATCTGGCTGCCATAGACCATGCGCGAGAACACGTCGCGGGCAAGCTTGTCGCCGCCGAAATAGTAGACGAGCTTCGATGCCGGTTCGATTGCGCCGGGCAGCGTGTCCTTCATGACCGGAATCTGCGCCAGCGGGTCGAAGGGCGAGATGGTCGAGGCGAAGACCGCCGTGAACAGCCAGAACAGGCAGATGAAGACGCCGGCGATGCCGACGCCGCTGTCGAAGAGCTGGCCGTAGAGGCCCAGCCGCCTCCTGTAGGTGAAGCTTGCGCCCATCACCAGGATGAGCGCGACCCACACCGGCCAGAACCGCCAGAGCACGCCGATGACGACGTCGAAGGCGCTGATATATTCGGTTTGCATCGACCCTGCCCTCTACTGAACCCTGATACGCGGATTGAGAAACGCGTAGCCGACATCCGAAATGAGCTGGGTGATCAGCACGATGAACACCGAGACCAGCGAGCAGCCGAGCAGCAGGTCGATGTCGTTGTTGCCCGCGGCTTCGACCAGCGTGTAGCCAAACCCCTGGTAGCGGAACATCACCTCGACGATGACGACGCCGGTGAGCAGCCAGGGGAACTGCAGCATGATGACGGTGAAGGGCGCGATGAGCGCGTTGCGCAACGCATGCTTGATGACCACGCTGCTGAAGGACAGGCCCTTCAGCCGGGCGGTGCGGATATATTGCTGCGTCATCACCTCGACCATCGAGGCACGTGTCATGCGCGCGATATAGCCAATGCCGTAGATCGCCAATGTGATCACCGGCAGCGTGAAATTGTAGAAGGTGATGCCCTGGCTGGCGGATGCGGCCGAGCCGTTCAGCCAGCCGAGCCATGATGCGAAGATGACGGTGAAGATGACGCCCGACACATATTCGGGCGTCGCCGTCGAGGCGATCGAGGCCACGGACAGCACGCGATCGGTCCGCGAGCCTTCGCGCATGCCGGCGAGAATGCCGATCAGCAGCGAGATCGGCACCATGACCGCCAGCACCCAGAACATCAGCAATCCAGTTGCGCCGAGGGCCGGGAACAGCTTGGCCGCGACCGTCGTCTTGAACTTAGTCGAGCAGCCGAAATCGCCCTGCAGCACGCCGGAGAATGTCGGCTGGACAGGGTCGTTGCAGAAGGTGAAGCGCTGCGTCGTCTTGCCGGTCGCCGGATCGGTGATCGGATGCTTGGGCAGGACGCCCAGCCATTGGCCGTAGCGCACGAAGAAATTCTGGCGGTAGCCATGATTGACCAGCCAGCTTTCAAGCTGGTCGGCGGGCGTATGCATCTCGGTCTGGCTGATCGCCAGCTTCTTGAGATTGGGCTCGAGATTGACGAGGAAGAAGACGACCAGCGTCAGGCACAGCATCGTGAGCAATATGGTGCCGATGCGTCTGGCGATGAATGAGAACATTGTGCCCCCCTGCCGGCCGGGTTTGGGGTCAGATGCGTTCAACCCTGTTTCGAAAAGCCGATGAAGCCCCGCCACCGTTGCAGGGTATGCAACGGCGACGAAGCTTGAGATACGAGGGGCTGCGGCCCCTCGTATTCATCGCGCCATGGATCACGCCTGGTCGAGCCAGACCTTGCCGAAGTCGTGCTCGTAGGTGGGGTGCATCGAGTGGTTCTTCACCTCGGGCTTGATGTTGATGTAGAGCTTGCGCCAGTAAGGCTGGATGATGATGCCGGAATCCTGCAGCGTCTGCTCGATATCCTTCATCACCACCTTGCGCTTCTCCGCATCGGCGATGCCGAGCGCCTCGTTGACCTTCTTGTCGAAGTCCGGATTGGCGTAGGCCGTCTCGTTCCACGCTTCGCCGCTGCGGTAGGCAATGGCGATGACCTGGATGCCCAGCGGGCGCATGTTCCAGTTGGTTTCCGAGAACGGATACTTCGTCCAGTCGTTCCAGAAGGTCGAGCTCGGCAGCACGGTGCGCTTCACCTTGATGCCGGCTTCGCGCAGCTGGGCCGCGATCGCGTCCGTGGTGTTCTTGTGATAGTCCTCGTCGTTGCTGATCAGCTCGTGCTCGAAATCGATCACGCCGGCTTCCGTCAGCATCTGCTTGGCCTTGGCGATGTCGCGCTTGACCTCCGGCAGCTTGACATACTCCGGATGGATCGGCGCGACATGGTGGTTTTCAGCCGGCGTGCCGGCATTGCCGTAGCCGAGCTGCAGCACCGTGGCGTTGTCGACGGCAAGCAACATCGCCTGACGAACCTTCTGGTCGTCATAAGGCTTCTTGGTGACGTTGAAGCGCGACACCACGGTGGCGGCGGTCACCACTTCCGAAGCCGGAGCGCCGACATCCGCTATGATCTTGACATAATCGGCGGTGGTCTCGTGGTTGGTGTGGACTTCGCCGGACTCGAAAGCCGAGACGGTCGCGGCCGGATCGGTGCCGTAGTCGATGAACTCGACGCCGTCGAGGAAGGCCTCGCCCTGCCACCACTTGCCGGTTTCGCGCCGCTTGTAGACCACCTTCTGGCCGACGTCGTAGGACACGAGCTCGAACGGCCCGGTGCCGATCGGGCAATTCTTGAAGTTGGCGCCCTTCTCGTCGAAGGTCTTGTGGACGATGAGGCCCGGATAGTCGCACAGGTTCGGGATGATGGCGATATCCGGCTTGGTCAGCTTGAGCTTGACCGTCATGTCGTCGACCTTGACGACGGAGCCCTCGCGCAGCTTCTTGGTCGTCTCGTCGACGAGGCTGCCGAGGCGGCCCGGCATCGAGTTGCCCTCGGCGCCCTTGTCGGCCCAGCGGGTGAAATTGTAGATCACGTCGTCGGCGGTGAACTTGTCGCCGTTGTTCCATTCGACACCCGGCCGCACATGCAGCGTGTATTCGGTGGCGTCGTCGTTGATGTCCCAGCTTTCCAGCAGGTACGGCGCGAAGGTGTATTCCTTCGTGTATTTCACCAGCGGCTCGAGCGCCTGGCGCTCGGCGTTGGAGATTTCGGACCAGTCGGCGGTGCGCGGATCCTTGGGATCCTTGATCGACATCGCGACCTTGATCACGCCGCCCTTCTTGCCCTGCACGTCCTCGGCCCTGGCCGGGGTCGGAGCGGCGAGGCCGAGCATGCCGTAGGCCATTGCCGTCGAGGCGCCGAAGACGCTGGCCAAAGCCAGAAATTCGCGGCGGTCGACGCCGCCTGATTTGGCTTCTTCGGCCATTTTCAGGATGTGATCGGGAACGCGATCACCATTGCTCTTATAGATTGCCATGACTTACTCCCATTGTTGGCTTTCCGCCTTTTAACATTCCGCATCCAGACCGCGTTGTCAAAAGACGGCGTGGAGTGGGAACATGCTAGGGAATGTGCATGTTTGAGTGCAACCCGGTTCGCGCGATAGCGACAGTCTTGACGCAAAATTGTTATCGCGGCGCGGATTTCCCAAAAAATCGTCGCGGGCGACTAAACCAATGCATTTTATAAGGATAGGGGCTTCGCATCCGCGGCCGGCAGGCTGTTCGGCCGGCCGGGGAAGGGCCGCGCTGCCTCAATATTCGCGTTCGTAGAAGACGCCGCCCTTTGCCTCGCCGGCGTCATTGGCTTCCCCGCGCAGCTTCACGCCGCGGCCGACATTGAGATCTATGGTCGCTTTGCCGGAGCCTGGTTTGTCGCCCTTCTGTATGGTCACATAGGTGCGATCGTTGAGGTACTTGCCGGCCGAAACGGCGGTGCCGCCCTTCTCGTCGGTCGTCACGTCGAGATCGTCGACGCCGATGGCGCTTTGCAGGTTCTCCAGCAGCGAGGTCGAACCGCCGACGCCCGCCAGTTGCGCGGCGGCGCTCGCGAGCTGCGCGATCTGCAGCGGTGACAGCTTGGACATGGATTGACCGAAGATGAGCTGCGCCAGGATCTCGTCCTGGGGCAACGCCGGCACGGAAGAGAAGGTGAATTTCGGATTGGTCGCCTCGCCCGACACGACGATCGTGACCGTGGCGCTGCTCGTCGTCGTGGTCGCCGTCATGTTGAGGTAGGGCACCAGCGAGCCCTGGAAGCCGATCGTGCCCTCGGTGAAGGTCAGCCGCTTGGCAAGTATGGTCAGCCGCCCGCGCTGCAGGGTGAAGGTGCCGACCGCGTGCGGCGCCGAGGCCGGGCCCGTCAGCTTGAGCGAGCCGCCGAGTTCGGCGTCGACGCCCCTGCCCTGGATGAAGATCTGGTTCGGCGCATTGACCGTCACGTCGAGCGTCAGGCCGCCGCCGCCATTGCTGCTGCCGCTGGACGTCGCCGGGCGCAGCGCCTTGTCCTGCGCCCGTACGGACGCCGGCGCGTTCTTGTGCTTCACATCCAGCGCCGAAAGCGAGGCCGGCAGTTTCTCAGGCACCGTGATGACAGTCCTCGCCAGGTTGACGGTGCCGGCGATCACCGGCGCGGAGACGAGCGGCCCCTTGACGGTCAGGTCGCCGCCGAGATTGGCGGTCACCACCCGGCCGTCGGTGTAGCGGCCGTCGGTGAGCTTGATCGACAGGTCGGCCGGGAAGCCCTGCGCCGGATTGATGCCCACCGTGCCGCTCGCCGACAGCTTGCCGCGCGTGGACAGCGTTCCGGTGAGCCTGTTGATCCTGGCCACGCCGCCGCCGATCGAGACGTCGGCGGCGATGTCGTTGACCGCAAGGCCGGAACGCGCGTCGACCAGCCGGGCACCGGAGGTGTTGATCGTTCCGCCGATCACCGGTGACGACGCCGGGCCGCGCACCTGCACGTTGACATTGGCGGTTCCGGTCAGCCCCAGCCCTTGCGCGGCGAGCTTCGAGGCGAGGAAGGAGAACGGCACCTTGCCGTTGAAGTCGAGCACGAGGGCCGGCGTGCCCGCCATCGTCACGGAGCCGCCGCCCTTGAGGCCGAGGCCGGCGCCGTCGCTGATGTTGGCGTCGAAGGCGAGCTTGTTGCCGGCAAAAGTTCCCGACGACGACACATTCATGCCGCCGAGGCCGGCGCCGCGCGTCTGCGAGGTCTGCACGCCGGAAGCATCGATGTTGAAGGCGACCGACGGGCTGGCCGGCGCGCCGGTCACCTTGACCGTGCCCGAGATCGAGCCGGCCGCGTCGAGACCCGGCGAGAAACTGTTGGCGAGCGATATCGGCACCCGGGACAGATTGGCGTTGATGTCGAGCGCCTGCGCGACCTTGCCCGTCACCGTCGCCGTGCCGCCGCCAAGGTTGAGCACCAGCCGGTCGAGCGTCGTGACCCCGTTGGCGATGGTCACGGTCGAGGCCTGCGCGATCGCGGCCTTGATGCCCTGCACGGTCGCCTGGCCCGAGGCGAGCTCGATGGTCGTCGTGCCGTTCGCCACCTTGACCCGGCCGGCCGCCCTCGCCGGGATGTTCTTGACCGTGGCGCCGCCCGAAAAGCCGGTCCAGTCGCCGTCGCGCTTGAGATCGACATTGATGCCGCTGACGGTGGTGCCGCCGGAAATGACGCTCTCGGCGCGCACCGTGCCGGCGATGACGGGTGCCGCCATGTAGTTCGCGATCTGCGCATCGATCGCGACATTCCTGGCGGAGAGATCGCCGCGCTTGATCTCCGAGGTGTTCGCCTTGATCGCGACGTTCGGCCCGTTGGCCGCCTTGGTGAAGGCGATCGTGCCGCGCACGTTGCCCTCGGCCTTTTCCAGCGCGAGCGCGGCGAGCGGTCCGATATCGGGCAAGTCGAGCGTAACGGTGCCCACCGGCACGAAGGCATCGTCGAGCGTGAGATCGCCCGAAATCCTGTTCGGGCCGAGCGACAGCAGAAGCCCGTTGATCGCGCGGCTGCCATTGGTCGTGGCGAGCACCGCGCTGCCTTGCAAATTCTGGCCGGCGACGTTGCCGGTGAGCTGCACATTGGCCGCCGGATTGGCGGCGGCGGCCTTGCCGGTGGCCGTCAGCTTCAGCCCGCTGATCTCGCGCGCCGCCACCGACAGCCGGTCGCTGCTGACGGTGAGCGACAGATCGGGGGCGGTCGGAGCGCCTTGCGCCTGGAGAGCGAAGGTGATCGCGCCCTTGGCATCCTTCGACAGCAGCGACATATCCGCCAAGCCGCCTT
>JAFKFE010000103.1 GCA_017308345.1 Alphaproteobacteria bacterium
GACAATCTGTCGGCCTGAGGCGGGGTTTTGGAATCCCGCATCTCCAGCGCCTGCGCAAAACAGATCGCCAGACTGCGGCGGCGGAACTCGAAAAGCGCCATCCCGCGCCGCCGCCGCGCCGCCAGTCGCTGAACCAGGCGCTGGCTGCTGCGGCCGCCAGTACGGCGGCCGCATTCTTACCAGCGTCACGCCATCTGCAGCTTCCGCCGGCTCGGTTGCGGCGGGAAGGCGATGGCGATGCCGGCCGCGCCCAGGCCGATCAGCGCGGAGCCGATAAACAGCCAGTGATAGCTGGCGGTGGCGTCGTAGATCATGCCGCCGGCAAGCGGCCCCAGCGACATGCCGAGGCTGGACAGCATCGTGGCCGCGCCAAGCACGGTGCCGATGATGCGCAGGCCGAAATACTCGCGCGCCAGCACCGCGTAGAGCGGCATCACGCCGCCATAGGTGGCGCCGAAGATGACGGCCAGGAGATAGAACTGTTCGAGCTGGCCGGCGGTGAGGTAGGCGGCGATCACCAGCCCTTGGATGGCGAGCCCGGCGACCAGCACCGGCTTAACGCCCAGCCTGTCGCCGAGCACGCCGTAGAGCAAGCGTCCGCCAAGGCCGGCCAGCCCCTCGACGCTGTAGATCGACACGGCGGCCATGGGTGTTACGCCGCAGGACATGGCATAGCTCACCATGTGGAAGATCGGGCCCGAATGCGCCGCGCAGCAGGCGAAGAAGGTGAGACCCAGCACGATGAATTGCGGCGAGCGCAGCGCCTGGCCGACGCTCATGCCGGGATCGTCGGCGAGAGGCGCCGCCATGCCGTCGCTTGCCGCGGCCGCCGCCGGCGGCTGGCGCACCAGCAGCACGGCGGGCAGGAGCAGCACCCAGGCCATGACGCCGATGTCGAACATGGCGGTGCGCCAGTCATAGGCGGTGATCAGCCAGCGCGCGAAGGGCGAGATGGTCATCGGCGCGACACCCATGCCGGCCGAGACCAGCGACACGGCGAGGCTGCGGTTGGTGTCGAACCATGCGGTGGTGAGCGCGATCATCGGCGCGAAGAAGGCGCTGGCCGCCAGCCCGACGATGACGCCGTAGCTGAGCTGGAAGGTAAGCAGGGAATTGGCGCGGCTGGCCACCACCAGCGATAGGCCGAGCAGCACCGCGCCGACGAGCACGACCGGCCGCGCGCCGACACGGTCGTAGATCGCGCCCCAGGCGAAACCGCCCAGCCCCATCACCAGGAAGTTCAGGGTCATGGCGCTGGAGATGCCGGTGCGCGACCAGTTTGTGTCGAGCGACATCGGCTCCAGGAAGATCGCCAGCGAGAACATGGCGCCGAGCGCCACGCAGGTCATCAGCGCGCCGGCCGCGACGATGACCCAGCGATAGGAATGGTTCATGGTTCTGCTCCCATGCCGTAAGGCATCCTGTTTGATGCGGCGCGGTTTTTCCAGTCCACCGGGCC
>JAFKFE010000104.1 GCA_017308345.1 Alphaproteobacteria bacterium
ATCGTCCCGTGCTCGCGCTCGCGTATCAGAGGGGCGCCGGTGAGCACGATCGACAGCATCGTGATGGAGGAGATGGCGTTGGTGATGGCGCCGAACCAGCCCTTGTTGAGCTCGGGATTGAATCGCGCCCTGAGGTCGAGATCGACGGGGAGCGACGTCTGGGAGCGATAGTGGCTCAGGAACTCGCTTACTTCTCCGGACACGATCGACTGGATGTAGCCGCCGCCGGTAAAGGCCTGCGACATGCGGGTGGCGTCGATGTTGAGTTGGACCGTTGGCGAGCGGCCGGCCAGGAGATCGCGCTGGAAGTTCGGCGGGATGTCCAGCGCGAAAGTGTCCGCGCCTGAATCCATGCGGCTGTCCATCTCGGGCTGGGAGATGAGCCGCGGCGCGGTGAAATAGGGTGGGTAGAACGCCGTGACGATGCGCGATGATACCGGCGACTGGTCCTCGTCGACGATGGCGATCGGAGCGCGGTTGAGCGTCTCCGGCATCGCCTTGGAGGCGGTGTAGATGGCTGCCGTGAAGGCGTAGACGATCAGCACCAGCATCATCGGGTCCCGGGCGAGACCGCGCAGTTCCTTGACGCCGAGATTGTATATGTTGGCGATGCGCATCAGCGGGCCTGTTTTCTCAAGAAGGCCGCTCCGAGACCGAGCAGCACCGGTATGGCGAGGAGCAGCGGGACATACGCGCCGGACAGGTCGGCGAAGCTGAGCGCCTTGGAGAAGACGCCGCGTGAGATCGTCACGAAATAGGTGGTCGGATAGATCCGGCCGATGAATGCGCCGGCGCCCTGGAGGGATGACACCGGATCGATCATGCCCGAATATTGGGTGGCGGGGATCATGGTGATCAGCGCCGTTCCGAAGATCGCCGCGATCTGGCTGCTCATGAAGGTCGACAGAAAGAGCCCCATTGCCGTCGTGGCCATGACATAGAGAAGGGCCGCGGCGCCGAAAGCCGGAAGGCTGCCGGTCAGCGGCACGCCAAAAATGAAGACGGCGGAGACTGTCAGCAGCACGAAGTTCAGCATCGCCAGGGCCACGTAGGGAATCTGCTTGCCGATCAGGAATTCCAGCCGGGTCACCGGCGTGACGTAGAAATTGATGATGGAGCCGAGCTCCTTCTCCCGCACCACGCTCAGCACGGCCAGCATCGCCGGGATCAGCAGCAGAAGCATCGGGATAACCGCCGGGACGATGGCGTCCAGACTGCGGACGTCGGGGTTGTAGCGGTAGCGGATGTCGAGCTGGAAAGCGCTGGCGGTGGCGGCGTCGCCATAGAGTTCGCGCGCCTTCTGCGTCAGCCAGCCGGCATGCATTCCCGAAACATAGCCTTGCACGGTTTCGGCCCGTGTCGGCATGGCGCCGTCGATCCAGGCGCCGATCGTGACGTTGCGGCCGCGCGCGAGGTCGCGCCCGAAGCCGGGTGGAATTTCGATGGCGAGGCTG
>JAFKFE010000105.1 GCA_017308345.1 Alphaproteobacteria bacterium
GGCTTGGCCACCGAAACCAAAGACCAGGAGCAGCGACTTCGGGAAGTCGCCGTCCCGCGACCTCGACGACGAGATCCCCTTCTAGGCGATCAACGGCTTCACTACCGCACCTTGTCCGAGCAGTCCGGCAATGTGGGCCGACACCAGCTTGTAGGCGGCACGCCGCTCGGCAAGGAAGTCGTTGCGCACATAGTGCGCGAACGTCACGCTCGAATTGACAGACTGGTGGTTTAGAGCTGCCGCGATGACGTGCGGCGCTACGCCGAGTTCGCTGGCGATGGTCGCCCAGGTGCGGCGTATGTCGTGCGCGGTCCAGCCAGCAACAGGGATAGTCGCGGCGCGGGCGCGGCGCCGGTTGCCCGCCTCGATGCCGTTCTGCGCCTTGGACAGCTCGTTGCCGACCACGTCGGCACGCAGGCAAGTGTCCTCCCCGGTCGGAAAAAGGAATGCATCCTTCTTGTCGACGACCAAGCGTTCAAGGATCAACTTCGCCGGAGCCGTCAACGGCACTGTATGGGCGAGCCCGTTCTTCACCCGCTCGGCCGGCAACCGGATCAGGTCCGCCTTGAAGTCAATTTCACGGGTATGGAGTCCGGCAACCTCGCTAACCCGGCAGGCGGTTTCGAAGAGCAGGCGCACCACATCGTCGACGCCAGGCCGCAGTCCAGCGGTAGGCAGTGACAAGATGACTTCCTTGATCTCATCGGCGCTCAGAACCCGGTCGCGGGCATTGTTCCGTTGCGGCGCCTTCATCCCCAAGGTGACATCCCGATCGAGCACGCCACGACCGACCGCCCATCGAACGACCGCACGGATGTCTTCGAAGCATCTGGACGCTTCCGTCTTAGCGCCCCTGTCCTCGACCGCGTCGACCGCCTTGACGATATCGCGCCGGTGAAGGTTCGGCACCAGCACCGCACCCAGGCCATGGGTCCGATCAAGGATGTTGCGCCGAAGCCGGCGCGTCACTTCGCCCGAGCTGCGGAGGTCAACAACATGGCGCGCGATGTAGTCCTCGACCAGTTCCTTCATCGTCATCGCCGAGGCCGCGGCGGCGGCAGCAGCCTCCTTGACCGCTTGCGGGTCCTTCCCTTCTGAGATGTCCGCCTTCAGCTCCCTCGCCCGCTTGCGCGCCTTGGCGAGCCCATACTCTTCGGAGTATTCCGCAATGCTGAACCGCGTCCGCGCTCGACTGCCCGGCCGCGTATAGGCTAGCGACCAC
The DNA here is from genome assembly GCA_017308345.1 of Alphaproteobacteria bacterium. Lineage (GTDB taxonomy): Bacteria > Pseudomonadota > Alphaproteobacteria > Rhizobiales > Rhizobiaceae > Mesorhizobium. Next base: position 1,223 of record JAFKFE010000105.1, read on the forward strand.
GTCTTGCGCGACGGACTCACCCGCAGCGCCAACCCAGGTTCGAGCGTATCGAAGTAGTCGATCTGCTTATCCGCCTTGACCGTAGCGACGAAACGATCAGTCAGGTTTTTCTTGGGCATCGAGCGCTCCGGTTGCGTGCCAGAGCCGTATCCTTGGCACGCAAAACCATGAGTTTGGTTGAGAACGGCTGCGCTCAGTAAGAGTTATTTGCGGCCTGAAAGCAAAGGGTTT
>JAFKFE010000515.1:0-10880 GCA_017308345.1 Alphaproteobacteria bacterium
GCTGGCAGAGCGCCGCGGCCAACGTTACCGGCGTCATCGCGCCCATCAGCGTGAAAGGCGTGACGGTGACCGGCTGACCGTGCTCGGCCATGGCGATCAGGCCTTCCGCCATCGCGTCGTCGAACAGGCGCGGCGAGTTGATCGAGATGATCGTCGTCACGCCGGGCGATGTCCGCATCTCCTCGACCGAGATGCCGCGCGCGATCGCCATCATGTTGATGCCGTCCATCGCCCTGGCGCGGCCGATCGCGGTGCAATGAAAGGAGAGGTCGCTCAGCGTCAGATTGGCGTGGTAGGTGTCGAGATGGCGCGAATTGGCCGGCAGCTCGATCGGCGCCACCACCTGGTTGCCGATGATGTGGATTGCGTTGAAGTGATGCGCCAGCCGGATGAAGTTCTGATAGTCGGGGAGATTGCCCGGCCGGCGGCCATTGATGCGGTCGTGCACATTGGGCGGGCCGGCGACCAGGCCGAAGACCAGGGAATTGCCGCCGAACTCCACCTGCTTTTGTGGGTTGCGGCTGGTCAGCGTGAAGGACGAGGGCACGTTGCGTAGGGCCTCGGTGACGATGCTCTCGTCGATGCGGATTGTGTTGCTCTCGCGGTCGACGATGGCGCCGGCCTTGACGAACAGGTCCATCACCTTTTCGCTCATGACGCGGATGCCGAGTTCCGACAGGATGCGCATCGAGGTCTTGTGCAACTGCTCCATGCGCTCTTCATCGAGCATCTGCATGGGCGGGTAGGGGTTTTTCACACTCTGCCACGGCAGTTGCGCGATGCCGCCGCCGCTGCGTCCCAGCTTCGATCTGCGGCCACCGCCGCGCCTGTCCTGTGACATAGCTTGCTCCCCTCCGGGGTTCAGTACCCGCGTTCCGGATTGACAACGTTTTCCAGCGGCTCGCCTTTGCGGTAGCGCGCCAGATTGCCGGCGAACATGCGCACCGACTTGATGTCCCAGCCGTCATAGACCGCCGCGCAATGCGGGGTGACGGCGACGTTGTCGTAGCCCCACAGCGGATGCTCGGCCGGCAGCGGCTCGGTCGCGAAGACATCCAGCGCCGCGCCCTTGATCCGTCCGCTGTCGAGCGCGCTCAGCAGGGCGGCTTCCTCGACGACGCCGCCGCGCGAAATGTCGATGAGGACGACGGACTGCTTCATCGCGGCAAAGGCGGCCTCGCCAAGCAGGCCGCGCGTTGTGGGCAGAAGGGGCACGCAGCAGACGATGAAATCGGCGCGGCTGATCAAAGCCAGCAGCGCGTCGGGGCCGTGCACCTCGTCGAGCGAGGGCATCGGCTTCGGTCGCGCGCGGAGGCCGAGCGTGCGCATGCCCATCGCCTGCGCGCGGCGCGCGATGGCCTCGCCGGTCTTGCCGAGGCCGACAATGAGGACGGTCTTGCCCTCGATGGGCTCGACGTGGCCGCCGCCCCACTGGCGAGCCTGCTGCCGGCGTTCGAAGCCGCGCAGATCGAGAGAGAAGGAGAGAATGGCGCCGAGCGCATATTCGGCCAGCATGCCGGCGGCGACGCCGGCCGAGTTCGTCACCGTCACATGCGTGGGATCCCAGCGGCCGAGATGGTCGGTGCCGGAGCCGCCGATCGACACCCATTTCACCGTTGGGCTCTCGGTAAGGGCCTGGCGCGGATAGCGCGGCGTGCCGTCGAAGCGGATCGAATAGACCACTTCCGCGGCGGTCCGTTCGATCAGCGCGGGAAGGCCGGCATAGGTATCGCAGGCATGGACATCGAGGTCCGGATGCGTCTCGGCCAGCACGGCAAGCGCGCCCGCCGGCTTGTCGGTGTGCAGGATGACGGTGGGGCGCGCCGACATCGCGACCTCAACTACGGCCGATATGGTCGGCGGCGCTGCCGAGTGTGGCAAGCAGCGCTTGGCCGTTTTCCAGCGAGGCATTTTCATGCGGCGCGCGCAGGTTCAGCCAGCGCCGGTCGCCGGACTTGACCGCAAGCACCGCCTTCATGGCCGGGATCAGCCCGGCATCCTGGATCACCTTCCTGAACGCCTTGACGGCGGCATCCGCCTCGGCGACGTCCTCGCCCTTTCGGGCCGCGTCGTAGAGACGGCGGATGGCGGCGGCGTTCAGGTTGACGGTTGCCGAAATGCAGCCCGCCGCGCCGCTCGCCAGACCCTTGGTGAGTTGTGCTTCGGAGCTCGGAAAGACAGAAATATCGGGTGCGGCGGCGATGACGGCCGCGGTGTTGTTCCAGTCGCCGGCGCTGTCCTTGTAGGCGACGACCGTGTCTGGAAAGGCCTTGCTCAGCCGCGCCGTCAGCGCCGGGCTGACCGGCACGCCCGAGTTCTGCGGGATGTGGTAAAGGATCACGCGCATCGAAGGCTTCGCCACCTTCTCGATCAGCTCGCTGTAATAGCGCGCCTGACCGTTGTCGCCGACGGCGGTGTAGAAGAAGGACGGCAGCACCATGACCGCGGCGCAGCCGAGGCTGACGGCATGCGCCGACAGTTCGACCGTTTCAGGCAGCGCGGTGACGCCGGTGCCGGGCATCAGCCGGTCCGGCGCGATGCCGGCCTCGACCAGCCATTCCAGCGCCTGCATGCGCTCGCGCAGGGACACCGACAGCGCTTCGCCCGTCGTGCCGAAGGGCGAGAGGAAATGCGCGCCTTGGCCGAGCACCCATTTGGCGTGGGAGATCCAGAGATCGCGCGCGATGCGGCCGTCGTCTTCGAACGGCGTCAGGATCGGGGCGATGGTTCCTTGCGGGCGGGTCATGAATGTCCTCTATGCTGGTCTGTGTGGCCGGCTACCGCCGCGACGACGCGGGCGAAGTAGGCCGAAGCGGTGATGTCGAAGAGTATGTCGAAACCCGCGGGCGAACGGAACGTCACGGCTTCGATATGGCCGACGCGGGTCTGCGCGATGTCGTCGGCGCCGAATTTTTGCGGTCTTAGGTCCAGTGCGCAAAGACTGCTCATCGCTTCCGCAAGGCGAGGACCGGAAAGCTGCATCCATGCCCAGCCTTCCTCGCGCCAAGAGGAGTAGCCTTTCGGCGCAGCCGCAGCATTCCAGGCGGCTTTGACTTCGGCGAGAGTTTTCGCGTCGTCCTCGGCGAGAAGCAGGACGTCCTCATTGCCGAGGCGCAGGATGCGCATGCCGCGGTGGTCGCCGATGCGATTGACGGCCGGGAGGGGAATGCCTTGCGCCGCGAGCCAGGCGGCGCTGCCGCCGCCTTTCAGGCCGAAGCGCGGCTGGCTTGTAAGATCGCTCAACACGATTGCGCCGGAAACCAGTTTCGTGCCGTCGGCCGCGCCGCCGGGCATGAAGGGATAGATGCGCGTCGCGGTGCCGGCGGCCATCTAGATCTCCTGCCGCGCGTTGCTCGGGTCGAAGAAGGCGTGAGCGACGACCGGCACCTCCACCAATTCGCCGTTTCGGCATTTCACCGTCACGCGGCTGCCTTCCGCCCGGTCGTCGACATGGACATAGGCGAGCGCGATGTGGCGCCCGAGCGACGGCGAGTACCCGACCGACGTGATCTGGCCGACGGGGGCGCCGCCGCGCAGCACCAGGCAGCTTTCGCCGGGGATGTTGCGAGCGCCGGCAGGGAATTGCAGGCCGACCAGCTTGCGGGTCTGGCCGAGCCTCGCGCGCATCTCGATGGAGCGCTTGCCGACGAAGAAAGGCTTCTTCTTCGAGACAGCCCAGCCGAAGCCCAGCTCATCGGGCGTGGTGATCGCGTCCGTGTCCTGGCCGATCAGGATGTGGCCTTTCTCCAGGCGCAATATGCGCGATGCCTCCAGCCCGTAGGGACGCAGGCCATGCGGCCGTCCCGCCGCCATCACCGCGTCCCAGAGGCTGAGCGCCAAGCTCGACGGGCAGTGCAATTCGTAGCTGAGTTCGCCCGTGAAGCCGATGCGCATTACCCGCACCGGCACACCGGCGACGGTGCCGTCGCGGCCGCTGAGATAAGGGAAGGCGTCGTGGCTGAAATCGATGTCGCTGTCCAGCGTTTCGAGCACTTGGCGCGCCTTGGGTCCGGTGACGTTGAGGCCTGAGAAGGCGCCGGTGAGGTTGAGCACGTCGACCTTCAGGCGCCACTCGGCATTCCAGAACAGCATGTCGGCATAGACGCGCGCGACGGCGCCGGTGGTCGCCGTCACATAGAACTGATCCTGCGCCAGCCGATAGGCGACGCCGTCGTCGACCACCGATCCCATCTCGTTGAGCATCAGGCAGTAGCGCACGCGGCCGACAGGCTGGTTGGCATGCGCCATCGTGTAGAGGCGGTCGAGAAACTCGCCGGCGTCCGGCCCGCGGATCTCCAGCTTGCCGAGCGTCGAGACGTCGAGCAGGCCGACCCCTTCGCGCACGGCGAGGATCTCCTCGCGGACAGCTTCCTCAGCGCCGCTTGCATCGCCGTAGAAATAGGGCCGCCACCACGAGCCGACCGGCTTCATCTCGGCTTTCAGCGCGATGTGCCGTGTGTGCAGCGCGGTGCGGCGCTCCAGCACCTCATGGTGACCGGCGAGCACGCCCAGCGTTTCCGGCCCGACCGGAGGTCGTGCCGTGGTGATGCCGATTTCGCCGACCGACCGGCCGGTCGCCTCGGCGACGATCCGGGCTGTCGCCAGCGCCGAATGACGTCCTTGGCTCGGGCCCATGCCGACGGTGGTGAAGCGTTTGACCAATTCGATCTCGCGATAGCCGTCCTTGGTCGCGTTCTGGAGATCCTTGACCTGCAGATCCTCGTCGAAATCGACGAAGTCGCGTCCCTTGGGATCGGCGACGATCGGTTGCACATAGCGTGGCCGGACGCTCTTCGGCGTGACGAGTGGTTCTACCGCCACTGCATGCCCGAGCCGCGAAAGCGCGGCAGTCGCTGCTCGTTGGCCGCTGGCGATGGCGTCCTCCAACTCGTCCGTTCCGGCAACGGCGCCGGCGAGATGGACAGAACCTTTCGGAAGCGTGATCGTCATCATCTGCGTGCCGGCCTCGTAACCGACCTTGCCGCCTGCCTGGCAAGGCAGTTGCCACGCCGGCGCATTGCCGATCGAAACCGTCAGCAGATCGCAGGCGATCCAGCTCCCGCCGATACGGACACTGGCAAGATGGCGGTTCCCGGGCGTGCCTTCCGCCGCCTCGACGGTGGCGCCTTTCCGGATGGCGACGCCCTTGCCGCGCAGTTCGGCATGCAGCGGACCGGCCTCATCGCCCGATCTCGGATCGGCCAATTCGATGACCGACACGCCGGCGTCCAGCAGATCGAGCGCCGTCCGGTAGCCGTCGTCATTCGCGGCCAGTACCACGGCGCCCTGGCCGGGCCGCACGCCATAGTGCCGGATCAGGCGTTGGGCAGCCCCTCCAAGCATGATTCCCGGCAGGTCGTTGTTGTGGAAGACGGCCGGCTGCTCGATGGCCCCGGTCGCCAGGATCACCTCCCGGGCGCGTGTGCGATAAAGGCGGTTGCCTTGGATCAGCGGCAGCCAATTGTCCTCGTACCAGCCATTGCAGACGGTGCCGGTCAATACATTGAGATTGGGCAGCGCCTCCAGCCGCGACGCCAGGCCGGAGAGGATGCCCGGATCGTAGCGGCCGTAGCTCAACGCGCCGCCGATCTCGGGGTTCTCGTCGCACAGCACCACACCGGCCCCGGCTTCGGCGGCGGCGATCGCGGCGCCCAATCCAGCCGGGCCGGCGCCGACGACGAGCACGTCGCAATGCAGGTGCGTCTTGTCGAAATGCCGGTGCGGAGCCTTGGTGTCGATCACGCCGAGACCCGCCTTGCGGCGAATGATAGGTTCCCAGAATTTCAGCCAGCTGTCGCGGCGCGGACCCATGAAGGTGCGGTAGTAGAAGCCGACCGGCAGGAAGCGGCCGAACCGGTCCATGATCGCGTCGCGGTCGCGCTCGAGCGAGCCGTTGACATTCTGCGCGCTGACCCGCAGCCCTTCGACGATCGGGGTACGCTCGGCGGCGGCGTTCGGTTCGGATGGCAGTTGCACCAGCGCGTTGGCGTCGGCGCCGGTCATCGACAGGATGCCGCGGGGGCGGTGATATTTGAACGAGCGCGACAGCACCCATTGGCCTGAGCCGGCGAGGGCGCTGGCGATGCTGTCGCCTTCGTAGCCTTCGAACGGCTTGCCCTCGAAGGTGAAGTGGACGGGGCGGCTCCGATCAATGCGGCTACCGAAAGGGGCGGGCAGCCGGTTCATGCGAGGTCCCGCAGTTCGGACGCGTCGAAGGTGCGGATGATCTCGTTGCTGACGAGATCGCGTTCGGCCAGGAAGAAATAATTGCTCGGCACGTGCCGCCACCATTCGACCACGATGCCCTTGCGGTTTTCCGCGCGGAACAGATGCCGCGACCAGTCCGTGTCGGCGGTTCCGTCCGGATCAAGCTTCGCGCGCACAGGCCCGAAGGACTGAAACTCGTCGATGTTGCGCGGGCCGTTCATGGGGCAGGTCAAAAGCTTCATCGGTCAGTGGCTCGCGGCGGTCGCGCCCATTTCATTGAGTAACTGGAAGGTCTCGAACCGCTCCAATGCAAATGGCTTCAGGATGTCGGGCACGCGGCCGTCGGCTATCGTTTGCGCCATGCGCTTGCCCGCGACGGGTGTCGCCTTGAAGCCCCAGGTGCCCCAGCCGCAGTCGAGCCAGAGATTGGCAAGCGGGCTGGCGCCCATGATCGGGCTGTAGTCCGGCGTCATGTCGGTGATGCCGGCCCATTGCCTCAGCAGGCGTACGCCCTGCAGGAAAGGGAAGAGGTGGACGGCGCCTTCGGCCAGATGCTCCTTCATGTCCAGCGTCGAGCGCGTCGAATAGAGCTGGTAGGGATCGGAGCCGCCGCCGATGACGACCTCGCCGCGCGAGGACTGCACGAGGTAGGTGTGCAGCGACACCGACGAGACCAGCGTGTCGAGCCAGGGTTTGAGGGGCTGGGTCACCATCGCCTGCAACGGGTAGCAGCGGATCGGAAGCTCGACGCCGGCCATCAGCGCCACGTCGTAGTTCATGCCGCCGGTGGCGATCAGCACCTGGCCGCAGGCGACGCGGCCCCTGTTCGTCTTGACGGCCTGGACCCGGTCGCCGACCACCTCGAAGCCCTGCACCTCGGTGCGCTGATGGATCTCGACGCCGCGCCGCGAAGCCTGGGCGGCGTAGCCCCAGGCGACGGCGTCGTGGCGCGCCGTCCCGCCGTCGGCGTGCCAGAGGCCGCCGAGGATTTCGAGCGGACCGCCATAGTCCATGTTGAGGAGAGGGCAGAGCTCCTCGACGCCCTTCTGGTCGACGACCTCGGTGCGCGTTCCCATATGCTTGCCTATTTCGGCGCGCATATGGAAGCTGCGCATCGTCGCCTCGGTATGCGCGAGCGTCAGCTGGCCGCGCTGCGAGAACATGACGTTGAAGTCGAGTTCCTGCGACAGGCGTTCGAACAACTCGACGCCTTCCTTGTAGAAGGCGACACCTTCGGGCGTGATGTAGTTGGAGCGGATGGTGGTGGTGTTTCGCGCCGTGTTGCCGCCGGCGAGATAGCCTTTCTCCAGCACCGCCACGCTTTTTATGCCGTGATATTTGGCAAGATGATGCGCGCAGGACAGCCCATGTCCGCCGCCGCCGATGATGACGACGTCATAGGCCGGCTTCAGCTCGGGCGTTGCCGGGATGTCGCCGCTGACCGGATAGTCCCGGCTGAGACCGTATTTCAGAAGCCTGAGGGGCATTGCGCGCTCAGCTCGAAATCTTGGGAGGATCGTAGAGTAGCGCCGAGAGGTCGCAGAAGCGGCTGTCGCGGTCGTCGAGCGAGAGCACCGCGTCACGGATCGCCGCGGCGCGGTCGGCTCCGAGCACGGGCGCCGCGAACTCCATGTACTTGGCCTCGACGTCCTGCAGGCCCATCGGCGCTTCCGGGCCGCCGCGCGCATGCACGTCGCCCGATGCCAGCACACGTCCGTCGGCCGTCGTGATGACGACATCGGCCCAGCGGCCGGCCGGGAAGCGGGCGCTGTGGCGCTCGGTTTCGCTCACCGTGATGCGGGTCAGCATGTCGGCGACCGCGGCGTCGCCGAGCCCGGCGCCGGAGATGTGCTCGAGCCCGATGCGCCGATGGATGATGAAGGTGGCGACGGCGAAGCGCAGGCTGTATTGCGCCTTAGAGGTCGTATCCGGCATGCCGTCGAACAGGGTGGCGGCATAGTGGAAGCTGTTGACCTGGACATGGGCGATGTCGGAAGGGGCCAGGTTGTGCGCAAGGCAAAGCTTGCGCACCGCATCGATCGCCGCATGCGCCCAGCGGCAGATCGGGTAAGGCTTCACATACTGGTGCAATGACTGCCAGAAGACGCCGAGGTCCTGCCAATACGCCGCGACCTCCGGCGCCTCCACCGTGATCGCCGGCGCGCCGGTGAAGCCGCGCTCGGCGAGCACCGCGGCCGAAAGGCCGATGAGGGCGCCGGGACCGGAGCCGTCATGGAGCATCGTCGGCGTGGCGATCTCGCGCATCATCTGGCTGCGCGGGCCGTGATACTCGGCAATGCCGAGCGCCTCGCGCAATTGCGCCTCGTCGAGCCGCCTAAGGCGCGCCGCGATCGCCGCCACGCCCAAGGCATTCCACGCACCCGAGGTGTGGTAGTCGCTCACCGTCGCATGCAAGGCGATGCCGGCCCGGCCTGCGACTTCGTAGCCGATCACCAGGGACGCCAGCGCCTCCGGCCCGGTGAGGTCGGGCCGCGCCTCGGCGAGCGCGGCAAGCGCCGGCACGACCGCGACGCCGATATGGCCCTTGGTCGGGCTGTAGCCGTCATGGCCGTCGAGATTGTCGGTCTGCGTGGCGACGGCGTAGGCGGCGCCGGCGATGCTGGCGCGGCGCCCGTCGAACAACATGCGGGCCGAGTATTGCGGGTCGTTCGAGCCATAGAGCAGGACGGCGGCGTCGCGCGCGATCCGGCCTGCTTCCATCGGTCCGGCCGCGATGGCGATGCCAAGCGTGTCGAGCAGGAGGTAACGCGCCTGTTCCAGCACCGGTTGAGGGAAGACGGAGGCCGGACGCCGCAGCACGAAATCGGCAAGGCGCGTGAACGTATCGGAACTGACGACAGGCCCCTCACGCCGGTATGACGGCACAGCCACGCGCTTATCTCCCCTGTCTCTTCACAACATCAATAAATTGGGTTCATCGCGCGGGCACGCGATTAGTTTGGCGGCTTTGGCCAAAAATATTGATGCCATGTCGCTTGTCTGAGATTGAATGGCCATTCGCCCATGCGATAGCTATTGCGATGCGCCGCAGGAGACCGGGATGAAGCCGCCACCCCCCTTGAACTATATCCGCTCGTTCGAAAGCTCGGCCAGGCATTTGAGCTTCACCACGGCGGCCAAGGAACTGGGCTACACCCAGGCCGCGGTCAGCACGCATGTACGCGCGCTCGAGCATTATATCGGCCGGCAGCTTTTCATCCGCTATCCGCGCAGCCTCAAGCTGACCGAGATGGGGGAGGCGTTCCTGCCGACGCTGCGCCAGGCGCTCGACCAGATCGACCAGGCGACCGAGGCGATCGTCGCTTCCTCGCGCAACCGCACGGTGGTCGTGTCCTGCCCGATGAGCCTCGCGGAAAACTGGCTGGCCGGCTGCATGGCCGCCTTCCGCAAGAAGCATCCCGAAATCGAGATCGTGCTGCACGGCACGATCTGGGAAGATTTGAGCGAGCAGATCGCCGATATCACCATCTCGACGCGGCGCTTCGACGACAGGCCGCCTTCGGCGATCCCGCTCTGGAACGACGAGCTGGTCCTGCTTTGCGCCCCTGGGCTGCTCGAGGGCGAGCATGCGCTGAAGACGCCGCAGGACATGCTCAAGGTGGACTGGATCTTCGTGCATGGCCGCCAGGAATACTGGCAGGTGGTGACCGAGGCGCTTGGCGTCGACATGGAAGATCACGACAAGGGGCTGTCGACCAACGCTTCCAACATCGCGCTCGAGCTCGCCGCGATGGGGGCCGGACTCGTCGCCACGCAGCGCTCGCTCGCGCATGCCTATATGCGCCGCGGGCTGCTCGTCGAGCCGTTTCCCGTCCGGCCGCCGAGTCCCTGGAACTACTATCTGACCGAGAGCCAGCTTTCGAAGGGCAACATCGCGCGCACGGTCAAGGAATGGATCCTTTCCAGGGCCAGGGAAGACGCCGCCTGAGCGCGGCGCCGCCTTACGGCGCGTCGCCGCATTCAAAAATTTGACGGGGCAATGGCATTGTTTTTTTAGGCCTTTGAAGCCGGATTTCTGCGGTTCGTGAAGGGTCAAGCCCTTCCGGGATTTTTGCATCGCCCCTAACATGCTGAGCCGCAAGGGGAATGTAACGGGCGGAAAAGCCCTGAACCGGAGAACAACGATGACAATGTTCAAGAGCAACGGTGACCGCGTCCCGGCGGTCATCGAAAGCTACGCAGCCGAAGTCAAGAAAGGCGAGATGGACCGCCGCGAATTCCTGGCCATGGCGAGTGTGATGGGCGCTTCCACGGCGCTCGCCTACTCGATGGCGGGGATGGAGCCGGCCAAGGCAGCCACGATCGTGCCCGGCAAGAAGGGCGGCATCCTGAAGATGCAGATGATCATCAAGGACATGAAGGATCCGCGCGCCTGGGATTGGTCCGAGATCGCCAATGTCATGCGCCAATGCAACGACTACATGATCCGCTACACCACCGACTTCACCTTCGAGGGCCATCTGGTCGAGAGCTGGGAGGTGAGCGACGACGCCACCGAATACACGCTGCATCTGCGCAAGGGCGTGAAGTGGTCGAACGGCGACGACTTCAACGCCGACGACATCGTCTACAACATCGGACGCTGGTGCGATAAGGCGGCCGAGGGCAATTCGATGGCCGGTCGCATGAGCTCCCTCATCGATACCACACCC
>JAFKFE010000515.1:10925-17075 GCA_017308345.1 Alphaproteobacteria bacterium
GGCCGGCGCCATCACCAAGGTCGACGACCACACGGTGAAGCTGAAATGCCGCCAGTCGGACGTCACCATCATTCCGGGCTTTTCCGACTATCCGGCGGTCATCGTCCATCGCGACTTCGACAAGAACGGCGCCGACATGCTCAAGACGCCCGGCACCGGCCCCTACGAGCTGATCTCCTACAAGGTCGGTGAATCGGCTTCGGTGCGGCGGCGCAAGGACTTCACCTGGTTCGGCGGCGAGCCCTATCTCGACGGCGTCGACTGGGTCGACTACGGATCGGACGCCTCCAATCCCGCAATCGGCAGCGCCTTCGAGGCCGGCGAGATCGACTGCAACTATCAGACGGTCGGCGGCACCGTGGACCTCTATGACAGCATGGGCCTGGTCAAGGAGCAGGTCGTCACCGCCGGCACGATCGTGCTGCGCACCAACGTGACCAACAAGCCCTACGACGACAAGCGGGTGCGCAACGCAATCCAGCTCGCGGTCGACAACGAGACGGTGCTGAAGCTCGGCTATAGCGGCCTCGGACAGGTCGCCGAAAACCACCATGTCTGCCCGATCCATCCGGAATATTACGCGCTGCCGAAGGTCCCGCGCGACCTGGCCAAGGCAAAGGCGCTGATGGCCGAGGCCGGCCAGACGGATCACGAGTTCGAGCTCATCTCCTACGACGCCGACTATGTGAAGGACCCGGCCGACGTCGTCGCCGCGCAGATGCGCGACGCCGGATTCAAGGTCAAGCGCACCATCATCCCGGGCTCGTCGTTCTGGAACGACTGGACGAAATATCCGTGGTCGACCACCGACTGGGGTATGCGGCCGCTGGGGGTCCAAGTGCTGGCGATCGCCTATCGCAGCGGCGAGGCGTGGAACGAGTCGGGCTACGCCAATCCGGATTTCGACAAGAAGCTCAACGAGGCGATGGCCGTTGCCGACCCGGCCAAGCGCAAGGAGCTGATGAAGGACGTCGAATTCATCCTGCAGGACTCCGGCATTCTCGTCCAGGCGTTCTGGCGTTCGCTCTACCGTCACCATGCCGCCTATGTGAAGAACCTCGGCATGCATCAGACATTCGAGCTGCAGTTGGACAAGGTCTGGCTGGACAAGGCCTAGGGCCAGGGCAGATCACAGCAACAATTCAGGGGCGCGTGCCGCGCCCCTCAATTCACCGGCGACTGCGATCGATCAGTCAGCTAAATCAAATCCCAGGCGCTCCGCGAGAGCGCGAGAAAAGTCGCCGAACAAGAACAAAGGGAAGAAACCCGAATATGCGTACTCATGCACAAGCCGTCGTCATTGGCGGTGGTCTGATCGGCTGCTCGATCCTTTATCACCTCGCCAAGTTCGGCTGGACGGATGTCGTTCTTCTCGAGCGCAGCGAGCTGACCTCAGGCTCCACCTGGCACGCGGCGGCCAACATCCACGGCCTGCATGATTCCACCAACATCAGCCGCCTGCAGCATTATACGATGGCGCTCTACAAGGAACTGGAAGCGGAGACGGGCCAGGGCTGCGGTATCTTCCAGCCGGGCTCGCTCTATCTCGCCCAGACGGAGGCGCGCGAGCATCAGCTGAGGCTCCAGGAAGCCAAGGCGCGCCGCTACAAGATGAATTTCTACGAAGTCGGGCGCGAAGAGGCTGAGCGGCTGCATCCGCTGGTCGATTTCGACGGCATTCGCTGCATCATGTACGAGCCGGAGGGCGGCAATGTCGATCCGTCAGGCGTGACGGCGGCCTATGCCGCCGGCGCCCGCCAGCGCGGCGCGGAGATCCATCGCTTCACGCCGGTCACGGCGACCGAGGCGCAAGCGGACGGCAGCTGGATCGTGCGCACGCCGAAGGGCGACATCCGCACGCAATGGGTGGTCAACGCCGCCGGCCTGTGGGGCAGGGAAGTGGCCGCCATGGCCGGGTTGCAACTGCCGCTGATCCCGACCGAGCACCAGTATTTCGTCACCGAGACCATTCCCGAAATCGCCGCCATGGGCCGCCGGCTGCCGTCGGTCGCCGATCGCGACGGCGAATATTATCTGCGCCAGGAAGGCTTGGGGCTGCTGATCGGCGCCTATGAGCGCAACATGAAGTTCTGGGCCGAGGAAGGAACCCCGCTGGATTTCGGCCACGAGCTGTTTCCCGACGATCTCGACCGCATCGAGGAAAACATGATCCGCGCCATCCAGCGCGTTCCGGCGGTCGCCGCCGCCGGCGTCAAGAAGGTGATCAACGGTCCGATGATATGGTCGCCCGACAGCGCGGTGCTGTTCGGGCCGGTGCCGGAGCTCAGCAACTATTTCTGCTGCAACGGCATCATCCCGGGCTTCTCGCAGTCGGGGGGCATGGGCAAGCTCGCCGCCGAATGGATGATCGAGGGCGAGCCGACGCTCGACATGTTCGGCTGGGACATGGCGCGGTTCGGCCACTGGGCCGGCAAGGCCTTCACCAAGGCGCGCGTGCAGGACCAGTACAGCCACCGTTTCAAGATCCATTTCCCGAATGAGGAGCGCGCCGCCGGCCGGCCTGTGCGGACCCGGCCCGTCTACGAAATGCAGAAGGAGATGGGCGCCGTGTTCGGACTCAACTTCGGCTGGGAGCATCCGCTGTGGTTCGCCGCCGAAGGCGAGCCGCGCGAGGAGACGGTCGGCTTCACGCGCCAGAACTGGTGGGGTCCGGTCGGTCGCGAGGCGCGCATGCTGCGCGAGCATGCCGGGATCATCGACATCTCCAATTTCGCCAAATACGAGGTGAAGGGCGCCGGCGCGGAAACCTGGCTGAACGCGATCTTCGCCAACCGCATGCCGATCAAGGCCGGCAACTCCTGCCTGACGCCGTTGATCGGCAAGCGCGGCGGCATCGCCGGCGACTTCACCGTCACCCGACTGGCGGACGACGAGTTCATGGTGATCGGCTCCGGCATGGCCGAGCGCTTCCACCAGCGTTTCTTCAAGTCCGTGCCGCTGCCCGAAGGCACCACTTTTCGCTCGCGCACCGAGGATCTCGGCGGCTTCAATGTCGCCGGGCCGAAATCGCGCGAATTGTTGCAGCGGCTGACCAATGACGACCTGTCGAACGAGGCCTTCCCGTTCATGCGCTCGCGCCAGATCACTGTCGCCGGTGTCGATGTGGTGGCGCTGAGGGTTTCCTTCACCGGCGATCTCGGCTGGGAACTGCACTGCAAGGCCACCGACCAGGTCGAGCTCTATCGCGCGCTGCTCAAGGCCGGCGCGGAAGTCGGCGCCGGGCCGGTCGGCTCGCGGGCGCTGATGTCGCTGCGCGTCGAAAAGGGTTACGGCAGCTGGAGCCGCGAGTATTCGCCCGAATACTGGCCGCAGGAGGTCAAGCTCGACCGGCTGATCAAGACCGACAAGGACTTCCTCAACCGCGAAGCCTATCTCGCCGTCGCCGGCAAGCCCGCGCGGGACGAGTTGATCATGCTTTCGGTGTCGGCCAAGGACGCGGACGCCACCGGCGGCGAGCCGATCTTCCTGCCTGACGGCACGCCGATCGGCCAGGTGTCGTCCGGCGCCTATGGCTATTTCGTCGAGCAGTCGCTGGCGATGGGCTACGTGAAGGCGGGAACCGCCAAGGCGGGCGACAGGGTGACCGTCGCCATTTTGGGCAGGCCGCATGACGCGGTGCTGCTCGCGCATCCGCCCTTCGACCCGGAAGGCAAGCGGCTGCGGTCGTAAGCCGCGAACACCTGAGAATTGCTCGGCGGCGATCATGCCGCCGACGCCTCAGCCGCCGAAGCGGCTGAGCCAGTGGCGGGCGAGGTCGGAGCGCCGGCAGACCCAGATGTCGGGATTGGCGGTGATCTTGTCGAGGAAGCGCTCCAGGCCGATCATGCGGCCCGGTCGCGCCGCCAGCCGGCAGTGTAGCGACACCGTCATCATGCGCGGTGTCTTTTGGCCTTCCTTCAAGAGCCAGTCGACGCCGTCGCTGACATATTCGAAGAACTGGCTGCCGGTCTCCAGGCCCGAGCCGCGCGAAAAGCGGCTGTCGTTGTTGTCGAAGCTGTGGGGCACGACCAGATGCCTTTTGGCGCCGACATCGACGAAATAGGGCAGGTCGTCATTATAGTCGTCGCAGTCGAACAGGAAGCCGCCATGCTCGACCACCAGCCTCCTCGTGTTGAGGCTTGGCCGGCCGGTGTACCAGCCCGCCGGATAGATGCCGGTGACCTTGCGGACCGTATCCACCGTCATGGCGATATGCTGGCGCTCTTCCTCTTCGCTGAGCGGCGCATAGTCGATCCAGCGCCAGCCATGGCAGACAATATCGCTGCCGAGCGCCGCGATCGCCTTGCCCGCCGCCGGGTTGAGCTCCAGCGCGCGCCCGACGATGTAGAAGGTCGGAACGACGCCCTTGTCCCGGAACAGCGAGATCAGCCGCCAGACGCCGACGCGCGAACCGTATTCATAGAGCGATTCCATGTTGCGGTTGCGCAAGTCGGGCACGGCGGGCGCCACGGCGAGGTCGGACAGGATAGCCTCGGACACGCCATCGCCTTCGCCGATCGAGTATTCCGCGCCTTCCTCGTAGTTGACGACGATGTTGAGCGCCAGCTTAGCGCCGCCGGGCCATTCAGCCGCCGGCGGCCGCTCGCCATAGCCGATGAAATCGCGGGCGGGCAGATACGGCATGTGTGACGTCACGTCTTGAAATCCCCTGGGATGAAGCCCTTACCAGCATTGCCGGCCGCGCAGGGCGGTGAGCGCGCGCAGCGTGCGGTCCATGACCTCCGGCGGTCCGATCGTGATTCGCAGGCAGTCGGTCAGGCCGTAACCCGCCATGCCGCGCACGACGATGTCGACGCCGCGCAGGGCGGTGTCGGCCGCGGTCGCGGCCGCCGCGTCGGCAAAGCGCACCAGAACGAAATTCGTCCGGCTTTCGGGGACTTCGTATCCGGCCGCTTTCAAGCCCAGCGTGAAGCCGTCGCGGCTATCGGCGGTACGCGCAACCGTCGAGCGCATATAGGCCTGGTCCTCGAGGGCCGCGACGGCCATGGCAAGGCTTACGGTCGAGACCTGGTTGGAATTCTGCATCTTGCGCACTTCGGCGGCAATTGGGGGCGCAAACAACCCCCAGCCGATGCGCGCGCCGGCGAGCCCGTAAGCCTTGGACAGACTGCGCAGGACAACGGTGTCGCCGCGCCCGGCCAGCGCGAAGACGGCCTGCGGATCCTGGTCGTCGAATTCGCCATAGGCCTGGTCGATCATCAGCAGAACGTCGCCGGGCAGCGCCGCGCGCAGGCGCAGCAATTCGGCGTTCTTGATGCGCGTGCCGGTCGGGTTGCCCGGATTGCAGACGAACACGATGCGCGTCGCCGGCGTGAGAGCCGCCAGGATGGCGTCGATCGAGACCTCGAAGCCACGCTCCGCGGCCTTGACGTAGGTTGCCCCGACGCGCGCGGCGGCCGAGGCGGCAAAATTATAGGCATAGTCCGTGCCCAGCACATCCGCGCCGGGACCGGCGAAGGCCGCGATGGTGCAGGCGATCAGGTCCATCGAACCGGCGCCGCACAGGATAAGGTCGCGCTCCACCCCATAGGTTTTTGCGATCGCGTCGCGCAGCAATGTCCAGTCCGGGTCGGGATAAAGATGGCTGCGCGCCACGGCGTCCCGGCCAGCCTCGATCACGCTCGGGCTGGGCGGGAAGGCGCTCTCGTTCTGGGCCAGCGTCGGCCGGCCGAAGCCGCCGAAATTCGCCAGCGCGAAAGCGGACATGGCCTCTATATGGGCGGTGGCTTTCAGGGGCACGGCATGAAGGTCCGGCTATAGCTTCGTCGGCAAGGTGTTGCGAGGAGAGGCTAAGGCAGGGCGGCCAACCCGCAAAGCAAAATTCGCCGGCACAATGGCCATGGGAATTTGGCCCATGCGGGGGAGGAAAAAGCGCACTGTCACCGTAAATACAGTTGTCCTTCGGGCCGCGAACATCCGAATGAATGATGGCAGGCAGGTCGGCTATGTTACCACGTCATCATTAGTATGCGTGCAACGCGCGAGGTGGGAAATTGCAACCCCTTGAGTGTACCAAAAGTTCGACGAGGTTGAGAGGCGACCAGGAGCGCCAAGCAAGATTGGAGAAGATGGTCAGACTGAAGCATCTTCGGTCCGGTTCTTGGCTGGCGCTCGACCTAGACGCCGAGT
>JAFKFE010000106.1 GCA_017308345.1 Alphaproteobacteria bacterium
GTGCCGCCCTTCTTGAGCTTGCCGAACAGCACCTCGTCGGCCAACGGCTTCTTAATGTGCTCCTGGATGACGCGCCCGAGCGGCCGGGCCCCCATGCGCTCGTCATAGCCCTTGTCGGCGAGCCAGGCGATCGCGTCCGGCGACAGGTCGAAGGTCACGCCGCGCTCGGAGAGCTGGGCCTCGAGCTGCATGACGAACTTCTGCACCACCTGATGGATCACCGGCACCGGCAGCGAGCCGAACGGGATGATCGCGTCAAGGCGGTTGCGGAACTCCGGCGTGAACAGCCGGTTGATCGCCTCGACGTCGTCGCCTTCGCGCTTGGTCGAGCCGAAGCCGATCGCCGCGCGCTGCGCGTCCGACGCGCCCGCATTGGTGGTCATGATCAGGATCACGTTGCGGAAGTCGATCTGCTTGCCGTTGTGGTCGGTCAGCTTGCCGTGGTCCATAACCTGCAACAGGATGTTGAACAGGTCCGGATGCGCCTTCTCGACTTCGTCGAGCAGCAGCACGCAATGCGGATGCTGGTCGACGCCGTCGGTCAGCAGGCCACCCTGGTCGAAGCCGACATAGCCGGGAGGCGCGCCGATCAGCCGCGAGACGGTGTGGCGTTCCATGTATTCCGACATGTCGAAGCGGATCAGTTCCACCCCGAGCGAGGCGGCAAGCTGCTTGGCCACTTCCGTCTTGCCGACGCCGGTCGGACCCGAGAACAGGTAGGAGCCGATCGGCTTCTCCGGTTCGCGCAGGCCGGCGCGCGCCAGCTTGATCGCCGAGGTCAGCGCGGTGATCGCGGTGTCCTGGCCGTAGACGACGCGCTTCAGCTCGACATCGAGGCCCTGCAGCACCTTCTCGTCGTCGGCCGAAACCGTCTTCGGGGGGATGCGCGCCATGGTGGCGATCGTCGCCTCGATCTCCTTGATGCCGATCGTCTTCTTGCGCTTGGCCTCAGGCACCAGCATCTGCGAGGCGCCGGTCTCGTCGATCACGTCGATCGCCTTGTCCGGCAGCTTGCGGTCGTTGATGTAGCGGGCCGACAGCTCCACCGAGGCCTTGATCGCCTCGCTGGTGTAGCGGACTTTGTGGAACTCCTCGAAATAGGGCTTCAGGCCCTTCATGATCTCGATGGCGTCCTCGATGGTCGGCTCGTTGACGTCGATCTTCTGGAAACGCCGCACCAGCGCGCGGTCCTTCTCGAAGAACTGGCGGAACTCCTTGTAGGTGGTCGAGCCGATGCAGCGGATGGCGCCGGACGACAGCGCCGGCTTCAGAAGGTTCGATGCATCCATGGCGCCGCCCGAGGTGGCGCCCGCGCCGATGACGGTGTGGATCTCGTCGATGAACAGCACCGCGCCCGGATAGTCCTCGAGTTCCTTGACGACCTGCTTCAGCCGTTCCTCGAAGTCGCCGCGATAGCGGGTGCCGGCCAGGAGCGTGCCCATGTCGAGC
>JAFKFE010000107.1 GCA_017308345.1 Alphaproteobacteria bacterium
CTGCCGCGTCTCTACGGCACCTGGCACATGGTGCTGACCGGGCTTTTGCAGCATATCGGGCTGGCCGACAACGTCACCGACCATCGGCTGAACACCCGCACCGTCTACATGAACCCGATCAGCCGGTTCATCTACTGGAACATGAACTACCATGTTGAGCATCACATGTTCCCGATGGTGCCCTATCATGCGCTGCCGAAGCTGCATGAGCTGATCAAGCATGATCTGCCGGAACCCAACCCGTCGATGTGGCATGCCTATCGCGAGGTCTGGCCGGTGCTGTTGAGGCAGCTGCGGTATGAGGATTACTATCTCAAGCGCGATTTGCCGCCGACGGCGCGACCCTATCGGGGCGAATTCCACGAAGCCGATATGTCGGCCGCGGCCGAGTAACCGAACGCTTGCCAACAAGGATATCCGATGAGCCGAAAGAGACCGACCGTTGCCGATCTGCGCGCCATGAAGGGCAAGCGGCAACTGACCATGCTGCGCGTGCTGACGCTGGAAGAGGCGGAAGCCGCCGAGAGGGCAGGGGTGGATATAGTCTCGGTGCCGCCGGAACTGGTGCTCAATCCGCAATATCGCGATGCCGCGCCCAGCCTCTTCACCATGCCGGGCGAGAACTTCTTCGAGATCGGCACGGCCGATGATTTCCTGCGCTGGGCGTTCCGGCTCTACAAGGCGGGCGCCGATGCCGTCTATTGCAGCGCCGGCTATGCCACGATCAAGCGCATGGCCGACGATGCCATCCCGGTTATCGGTCATGTCGGCCTGATCCCCTCGCGAGCGACCTGGACCGGCGGCTTCAAGGCGGTCGGCAAGACCGCGGACACCGCCATGCAGGTGTTCGAGGCGGTCAAGCAACTGGAGGCCGCCGGCGCCATCGGCGCCGAGATCGAGGTGGTTCCGGTGGAAGTGGCGAAAGCGATCTCCGAGCGCACTTCGCTGATCATGCTGTCGATGGGCGCGGGCACGGGCTGCGACGCGCAATACCTGTTCGCGGAGGATATTCTCGGCAGCAACCGCGGTCACATGCCGCGTCATTCAAAGGTCTATCGCAACTTCGCTGCCGAATATGACCGGCTGCAACAGGAGCGCATCGCGGCGTTTTCCGAATATGTCGCCGACGTCAACAGCGGCGCCTATCCGGAGGACAGGCATGTCGTGCACATGGACCCGGACGAGCTCACCCTCTTCATGAAGAAGGTGGGCGCAAAGGGCTGATCCAAGAGTCGAAAAGCTTCAGCCCGCAGACGGTGGACCTTGCCAGATTCCGCTGGCGAGGGCGGCATGAAGCGCTTCGGCGTCAATGCCGAGCGGCCTGTCTTCCGTGAGCGTCGCCACGTGCGCGCGCACGGCCGCGTGGATTGCGCCCGTGGCCGGTGCCAGCGTCATGCCCTCGCGCAAGTCGACGGCCTGGGCCGCGGCCATCAGTTCGAAGGCAATC
>JAFKFE010000108.1 GCA_017308345.1 Alphaproteobacteria bacterium
CGCGGCAGGTCAAGGTGGCGACGATCGAGGGCGAGCGCAGTTTCGTCGAAGCCGTCGTCGTGGCGACAGCCACGGGCCGGCCACGCATCGCTTCCTGAGGCGGTCAGGCCGGATCCCGGCTGTCAGGCCGCCGATTGGCGCGACGCGACGCATCGGGGCCAGGATCGCAACGTGCTGGTTGCGTTGGGGCCTTCCGATCCAAACGCCAAAAATATCGAAGCCGGGCGATCAGGCTTTTTGACCATGGAACATGTCGTTCTTGGAAAGAAAGATGTGCCCTTCGGACGAATGTTAGAACAGCAGTTTAAATCGCCGTTTAGTGCAAAATTCTTGCAGCCAGACAGCAATATCATTCGTTTGTCTGAGTGAAAAACGCGATGCAAAGGTCGCGCCCGCCACCGGAATCTCGGTCGTGAATGAGCCTTCGCACGGCCAAGCCGACGGTGGCGGAACCATGCTGAAGGAAGCGACCAGATGACGGCGTTCGAGTTTCCAGGACCGGGTTTCACGGCGGAACAGTGGAACCAGATCAATGCGCTCGCCACCTCCCTGGGGCCGGGGCAGGGGCTGTGGCTGAGCGGCTACTTCGCCGGCCTCGATCACAATGCGCGGGCGCCGCACACCGGAGCCGGCCTGCCGCTTGCAACGCTCGATCCAATGGCGCCCTTGCTGGCGGCCACGCCATCGACGCGCTCCCTGACCATCCTGTTCGGCAGCGAGACCGGCAATGGCGCCGGCCTGGCGAAGGCGCTTGGCGAGGCCGCTGCCCGGCTGGGCGTCGAGCCCACGGTCGTCGACATGGCCGACTACAAGTTGCGCCGCCTGAAGGACGAGCAGGACTTGCTGATCGTCACCAGCACGCATGGCGAGGGCGATCCGCCGCTTTCCGGCAAGGGTTTCTTCGAGTTCGTCGAAGGCCGCAAGGCGCCGCACCTGCCCGATCTGCGGTACGCGATCCTGGCGCTCGGTGATTCCACCTATGAGCATTACTGCGGAGCGGGAAAACGCCTCGACCGCCGCCTGGAGGAACTTGGCGCCGCGCGCCTCGCAGCACGTGTCGACTGCGACGTGGATTATGACGAGGATGCTGCTGGCTGGATCAAGGCGGTGGTGGCCAAGCTCACGCCGCCCGCGCAAGCGGGCAATGGCGGGGCGACCGCCAGGGCCGTCGGACTGGGTTCCGCTTCAGCGACGCCCACGCCCGCCTTCGACAAGCGGAAACCATTTCCCGCCACCGTCATCGAGAATCTCGTCCTGACGGGGCGCGGGTCGAGCAAGGAAACCCGGCACATTGAATTGTCGCTGGCAGGCTCGGGTCTGGCATTCGAACCGGGCGACGCGCTTGGTGTGCTGCCGCGCAACGATCCGAGCCTCGTCGAGTCCTTGCTCGACACGCTGCGGCTCTCGGCCGACACGCCCCTCTCGCTCAAGGAGCGCAAAACGACG
>JAFKFE010000109.1 GCA_017308345.1 Alphaproteobacteria bacterium
GAGGGCGAGCGCCGGCAGTGTGAGGAACTTGGTCATGGGTCGTACTCCTTGGGTTTTGGCGCGCGGAAGCGGGCCGGGTTATGCGTTGCCGCGTCCTGCGGCCCCGCGCGAAGGGAAAGAAGATCAGTTGGCGGCGGCGGCCAGGATCGGCCCGCCGCCCGGGCTCAGCACCAGCACGGCGGTGGCGAACCCGCCGCCGGCGGCCGGCAGCGGCAGCGTCGTGGCCTCGCCGTTCCAGCTGCCGAGCTTGGTCAGCGCATGCACGACATTGGCGTGCGGCAGCGTGCGTCCGGTGTTCTCGCCGCGCGCCACCGGCACCTCGACGACGCCTTGGTGGTAGCGCACCAGCCAGATATCGGCCTTGCCCGACGGCGCCTTGCCGGCGCCGATGCTGACCTTGCCGCCGTCAAGCGTGATGTCCGGGCCCTTCGGGTGGCCGCTCGCGGCGATCAGGCCCTGGATTTCGCCGGGCCGCGCGCCCACGGCGTCGTGGCGGCCGTTCACCACCACTTGCGGCGTGAACGGCCCGTCATGGCCGAGCGACGGCTCGTAGGTCACCTGGCGGTCGGTGAATTCCTTGCGGCCGAACGTGTCCTTCCAGCCGAGATAATCCCAGTAGGTGACGTTGAACGACAGCGCCAGCACGCCCGGCTGGTCCTTGACCTTGATCAGGTTGGCATTGGCCGGCGGGCAGGACGAGCAGCCCTGGCTGGTGAACAGCTCGACCACGGTGAGCGGCTGGGCGGCGGCCGCGCCGATCGTGGCGGCCAGCATCGCGCCGGCCAGCAGGCTTGTCTTCATTCCGGTCATGGGAAGCAATCTCCGTTACGGCGGGTCATGCTCCCATTTCGCCGCCGCGGAGAGGTTCGTTACAGCTTCACCGGTTTGTGATGTCGGAGATTGGCGGCGACGTTGGTGACCTCCAATCTCCCCCACAAGGGGAGAAGGCAGGGCGCCTACTGCGTCAGCACCGTGTCCGAGGGGCGCTGGTTGTAGTCGCACTTGCCTTGCACGGTGTAGAAGAAGTCGGCGTTGGTGTAGGCTGCCGGCACCGAATTGCCGCCGTCTTCCCAGGCCTGGTAGCCGGTCGTGCCGCAGGGCACGGCGGTGAAGATGTCGACCTTCTGTCCGGTGGCCACTTCCGTCAGATTGGTCGCGCTGGTGCCGCTATAGAGCCGGTTCGAGGTGTTGGGATCGTTGGACTTCAGCACCGTCGGATTGCCGGAGGGCACGTCCATTTCGAGATAGAGCTGGTCCATCTGGCTGACGTCGACCACCGCGCCGGCGCTGTTGGCGGGATAGAACGTGTCGGCGCAGGTCGTCACATATTTCTTGCTGCCGCTGGTCTGCGTGATTGCGCCTGTCGGCAGGTTGTTGAAGTTCTTCACCGTGCTGGTCGTGCACACCTGCTTCTGCACCACGGTGGAGGTCGACCCGTTGACGGTG
>JAFKFE010000110.1 GCA_017308345.1 Alphaproteobacteria bacterium
GCCCTCCGGCCTCGTCGTGCTCGAGGACGACAAGGGCGTGCAGCCGGTCTACCAGCCGGCGCCGATCATCCGCGAAGAGGTCTTGAAGCAGCATCCCGAAATCGAGGCGCTGCTGAAGCCGGTCTTCGCCAAGCTCGATCTCGTCACGCTGCAGGAGCTCAACGGCCGCGTGCAATTGGGCGGCGAGCCTGCGAAGGGTGTCGCGGAGGATTTCCTGAAGAAGAACGGCTTCCTGAAGTAATGTGAGTTCGGCGCGCCGTGTTCGCGGCGCGCCGGCTCGAGTGGGGACGATCGTGATCATCCGCTTCGACAAGCTCGGCGTCGTGATCGCCGCGATCGTCGCCTACGCCGCCTTGGCGGCGCCCTTCGCCACATTCCGCGCCAACCGCATCGTGCCCGGGCAGGCGCGTTCGATCCTCGAAGCGCTGCCGCCGGCGCTTGGCATGCTGTTGCTTGCGATCGTGATCGCGGCCGCCATCGTCGCCCTGCTCAGGACGCCGCTCATCCTCAGGCTGGCCGCCAGCCTCATTGTGCTGGTCGCGCTGTCGGTCCTCATTGGCGTCGCCGGCGGTTTCCTGACGCCCGCCGGAAACACCTTTGCCCGCGTTGCCCCGGCCTCCGGCTTCTGGCTGCTGATCTTTGCCTTCACATTGGTCCTGGCCGATGTGCTGACCAGGCTGGATCTTTCGCCCTGGGCGCGCGTCGGCGTGCTGGTGCTCGCCGCTTTGGCCATCGCCGTGCTGCTCGTCTCGGGAGGCTGGAACAGCCTTTCCATCCTCAAGGAATATGCCAGCCGCTCCGACAGTTTCTGGGCGGAGGCTTCCAGGCACGTCACGCTGGCGCTTGGCTCGCTGGCCGGCGCAGTGATTGTCGGCATACCACTCGGTATCCTTTGCCATCGCGTCGAGAAACTGAGGGCGGGGGTGCTGAATGTGCTCAACATCGTCCAGACCATCCCGTCGATCGCGCTGTTCGGCCTGCTGATCGCGCCGCTCGGCTGGGTGGCCGCCCACGTGCCGGGCGCCGCCGCGATCGGCGTCAGGGGCATCGGCACCGCGCCCGCCTTCGTCGCGCTCTTCCTCTATTCGCTGCTGCCGGTGGTGGCCAATACGGTGGTCGGGCTGGCCGGTGTGCCTCGGGCCGCCAACGACGCCGCGCGCGGCATGGGCATGACCGATCGCCAGCGCCTGTTCGATGTCGAGTTCCCGCTCGCCTTTCCGGTGATCCTGACCGGTATCCGCATCGTGCTGGTGCAGAATATCGGCCTTGCCACCATCGCCGCGCTGATCGGCGGCGGTGGCTTCGGCGTGTTCGTCTTCCAGGGGGTCGGCCAGACGGCGATGGACCTCGTCCTGCTCGGCGCGCTGCCCACCGTGGCGCTGGCCTTCGCGGCGGCGATCAGCCTCGACGCGGTCATCGAGATGACCGCAACAAAGCGCAGGG
>JAFKFE010000111.1 GCA_017308345.1 Alphaproteobacteria bacterium
GTGCATGTGCGGATCGTGGAAAGCGGCGCGCCGATGGGCATCCGCGTCTGACGATACGGTGATAACGGTGCGTCGCGTTTGGGCGTCGACGTTCTCATGCCTTTCCTGTCGGCATGCCACAGTTCCGCTTCGCGCTTTCCGGCATGATGCGCTCGTGTCATCTGGTTTCAAGAACAGCAATGTTCTGGCGTGTTGTTGCGCCCGCGCCAGGGCGCTAAGCAGGGATTCATGTCATCCGCGAACGAAACCGCTGCCGATTCGCGCTCGCCCCCGCGCGCGAACGGCACGTTCTGTCCTCAGACGCAGCGAAAATTCGTGCTGGTCGCGGCCATCCTTGCCTCGGCGCTCGGCTTCATCGACGGCTCCATCCTGGCGATCGCCATGCCGGCGCTGCGCGTGGATCTCGGCGCCAACCTGGCGGAGGCGCAGTGGATTTCCAACGCCTATGCGCTGACGCTGTCGGCGCTCATCCTGGCGGGCGGCGCCGCCGGTGACCGGTTCGGGCTGCGGCGCGCCTTCGTCATCGGGATCGCTCTGTTCGTCGCGGCTTCGCTCGCCTGCGCGGTGGCGCCCGATCCGACAGTGCTCATCGCCTTCCGCGCCATCCAGGGCATCGGCGCGGCGATCATGGTGCCGGGCAGCCTCGCCATCATCGCCAAGGCCTATCCGAAGAAGGAGCGCGGCCGGGCGATCGGTATCTGGGCCGCCGCTTCGGCGCTGACCACGGCGCTCGGGCCGGTGCTGGGCGGCTTTGTGCTCTCGACCTTCGGCAACGGCGTCTGGCGCGCGATATTTGCCATCAACCTGCCGCTCGGGCTGATCTCGATCTATCTGCTCCTGGCCAAGGTGCCGGCCGACAAGCCTACCGAAAGGCGCGGCCTCGATCTCGGGGGCGCTGCCCTGGCGACGCTTGCTTTCGGCTTGCTCGCCTACGGGTTGACGGCAATGAATGCCGAAGGCGCCGCGTCGATGTCCGGTCCCTCGATCGTCGCCGGCGCGGTCCTGCTTTTCGTCTTCATCCTCTATGAGTTCAGGCAGCGCGACCCGATGATCGATCTCGGCCTGTTCCGGATCCGGGCCTTTGGCGGCGCCAACCTGGCGACATTCTTCCTCTATTTCGCATTGTCGGCCAACCTGTTCTACCTGCCGATGCTTCTGATCGCGGGCTGGAGACTGAGCGAGGCCGAAGCCGGTTTCATCTTCCTGCCGCTGTCGGCATCGATCGCGCTTCTGTCCGGGCCGGTCGGCCGGTGGTCGGATCGGATCGGTCCACGCTTTCCGATCGCCAGCGGCAGCATGGTCGTGGCCATCGCTTTTGCCGGGCTCGCTTTGCTCACGCATTTCGAAGTCCACAATTTCTGGACCGGGACCTTTCCGCTGATGGCGCTGATGGGGCTTGGCATGGCGCAGGTCGTGTCGCCGCTGTCGACCGCGGTCATGAC
>JAFKFE010000112.1 GCA_017308345.1 Alphaproteobacteria bacterium
CCACGCTTTGCGAGCAGGGATGCGCGATGTCGGCCTTGAAGCCGGCGCGCATCTTCTCGAACGCCTCGTCCTCGTCGCCGAAGAAGGAGAAGGTCGGCTCAGCATTGTATTTGGCGGTGTAGGCCGGGTGCAGCAGCGGGTCCTCGTAGCCGGACCAGTCGAAGACCACGAGATCGCCGCCACCCTCGGCAAGCGCATGGGCAGCGCCCGCGCCGACGGTGACGACCGCGGCGAGCGCAAGGCGGCGAAGCATGGTTTTCATGGCGCGAAAACTCCCCCGTCGCGAACGCGTGAAGCGAGGTTAGCGCATGACCCCGGAAACCGGAAACCGGTTTTGGAAAGGATCCATGCGCCAGGCAGAGGCCCCGGCGAGCCCGCCCGCTTCCGTTCGCAAGGAAGCAGGCGGGGATCAGGGCTCAGTAGCCGGCTTTGATCTTCTCGAACTCGGCGATCATCTTGAGCTTGAGGTCCGAGGGCAGCGGCTGCTGGAACAGTGTCTTGTCGACCCACTTTTCCACGTTGTCGTAGCCCTTTTCCTTCAGGATCGCCGGGTCGACACCCGCCATGCCCTTGGCATTGGCCTGGCCGTAGCCCCAGTCCTTGACCAGCGTCTTGGCGACTTCGGGATCATTGACGGCGTTGAGGTAGTCATATGCCTTGTCGATGTTGCCCGGTGCGTCCTTGAACAGCACGTAACCGCACACCCAGGTCGAGATGCCCTCGTCGGTGTCCTTCTTCGATTTGATCGGCACGCCCGCGGCAGCCGACTGCACGGTGGCGTCGTTCCAGGCCCAGGCGAGATCGACCTCGCCGCCGGACAGCAGTTGCACGATGTCGGTGGTGTCGGTCCAGTAGGAGCGCACGTTCTTGTGCACCTGGCGCAGGAAGTCGGACGCTTGGCGGAACTGGTCGTCCGTCATCTTGGTCCAGTCCTTGAGCCCGATGGCGAGGCTGGCCAGCGCGTAGGCGTCGTCGACATTGTCGCCGATCGAGACCCTGCCCTTGTATTTCGGATCGGCGAACACCTTCAGCGACTGCACGTCCTTCTCGGCGATCTTGTCCGAATTGTAGGTGAGCTGGGTATCGCCCCAGTCCCAGGGCATGAACCAGGCCTTGCCGTCGGGCGTGGTGGCGAGGTCCTTCATCGCCATGATGCCGGGGTTGAGATCCTTCCAGCCGGTGATCTTCGAGGTATCGAGCGGCTGCAGCAGGCCGGCCTCGCGCCATTTCACCACGCTCTGCGAGCAGGGATGGCCAAGATCGGCCTTGAAACCGGAGCGGACCTTTTCGAAGGCCTCGTCCTCGTCGCCGAAGAAGGCGAAGGTCGGCGAGTCGCCGTTCTTCTCGACATATTTGCCGTGGAAGCTCGGATCCTCGTAGCCGGACCAGTCGAACACGATCAGGTCCTTGTCGGCGGCGACGGCGAACGCTGCCGCGGAAG
>JAFKFE010000113.1:0-1440 GCA_017308345.1 Alphaproteobacteria bacterium
CTCAGGCGCTCCGGCCGGTTTTTCGGCGGTCGGCGCGCCCGGCGCCATGAATGAATCCGCGGACGAGTTGTCGGTTGCCTTCGACGGCGCGCGCGCCGTGTTGGCGCGCCGTTCTATCATCGCCGTCTGCTTGGTCACCCAGTCCGGGTCGTGATTGGATCCGAGCTTTGAGAAGCGGGAGTAATTGATCTCCAGATAGTTGTCCTTGAATTCGATATCCGGGCGAATTTCGTAAGACACCCAATCGGCGAGATAGGTGCCGGCCAGTCCCCAGTTCGCCTTCTGCAGAACCATCCCGATCGAGAAGAACCACCAGCAGTAGATGGTATAGACAACGCAGATGATCACGCCGACCGGCACCGCGTAGCGCTTCCACAGGGATCGCCGGAACGCCTCCGGGTAGCGGGCGACGATGTCGTCGACGGTGCCGGCCTTCATCGCTCTATTCTCCGCGCCCGTGGGCGAAAGCCTGCTTGCCGACGAGACGGAACCTCAACCACGCCGAAAAGCGGTCGACGGCGACAATCGTACAGAACAGCAAGAAGACGATGGCGATGGTCTTGGCCTCATGGCCCCGACTGATCGAAAGGCGCAGGGATTCGCCGATGCCGCCCGCGCCGACCGCGCCGAGGATGGTCGATGCGCGTACATTGATCTCAAATCGCAGCAGGAAGTAGCTCATGAAATTGGGCAGCACCTGCGGCACGATCCCATACCAGACCCGTTCGACCCAGTTGGCGCCGACAGCCCGCAGGCCTTCGTCGGGTCTCATATCCGCATTCTCGACGACTTCGAAAAACAGCTTTCCGAGCGCGCCGACGGTATGAATGCTGACCGCCAGAATCGCCGGAATTGGCCCGAGCGAAAAGATCGCCAGAAAGAAGCCGGCGATGACGATTTCAGGAAAGGCGCGGACAATTTCGAGCAAACGGCGGGTGGCAAAACGAAGCCAGCGGCTGGTGGTGATGTTCGCCGCGGCAAAGAAGCAAAGCAGGAAACCGAAGGTGGAACCGACCAGCGTCGAGAAGAGCGCGATGTTCAGCGTCTCGACCATCCGGTAGAAATATTCGGGAATGTACAGGGTTTGGGTGAGATAGACCCGGCCCTCCGGATAGTCGAACTTCAGGCTGCCGTCGTCATAAGGGGATGGCAGATCGAACAGGGCGCGCACCGGATCGAACCAGTCGCGCGGCTTCATGTCGATGAAGAAGTCCGCGATATAGGGCAGGCGATCGAAGAATTTTCCGGCGTTCGTCTCGTTGGCGAACCAGAGCGAGCCAGAGAGTGCGATCAGCAGAAAGACCAATCCGCCGATCGTGTACAGTCGCCGCCGCATGGCGAGTTCGCGCCAGTGCTGCTCGACGATGGCCGTCTCCGGCGAGGGCACGGACGCATGGTAGTCGGTCACGCTCATCAAATGGATCCCCGGCCGCGCCGCCG
>JAFKFE010000113.1:1500-2892 GCA_017308345.1 Alphaproteobacteria bacterium
CGAGCGTCGATGATTGCCTGGTAGAATTCCGGAGTGACCGGAGTGAAGCCCTTGAAGTCGCCGCCTTCCACCGCCGCGAAGCAGGCAGGATCGGTCTCGGGCAGTTTCATCAGGAAATCGGTGATCTTCTGCTTGGCATCGGCGTCGAGCGAAGAGCGAACAACCAGCGGGCCGTTCGGGATGAGCGGCGACTTCCACAGCTCGACCAGGTCATCCATCTTCAGGATGCCCTTTTCGACCATCTTGCGCAGATTGCCCGAGGTGTAGCCGTCCTTGAAGTCACCGACGCCGGAAGCCCAGGTCGTGCCCGCATCGAAGGTACCCTTCAGCACTTCAAGCACAAGCTGCTCATGGCCGCCGCCGAATCCGGTGGAAGCGAAATAGTCCTTCACGGCCATGCCGATGTCCTTCGGCAGGGAAGTCACCGGGATCAGATAGCCTGACGTCGAATCGGGATCAGCGAAACCGAGCTTCTTGCCCTTCATGTCGGCCAGCGTCTTGATGCCGGAATCGGCACGGGCGACCATGACCGAATGATAGCCGGTGGAGCCGTCGGTCTGGACGGTGGTCACGATCGGTTCCACCGCATCCTTGTTCTCGAGATAGATCTTGGCATAGCCCGAAGCGCCAAGTTCGGCATAGTCGAGCGTGCCGCCGAGCAGACCCTGGATGACGCCGTCATAGTCGGCGGCCGGGAAAAGAGAGACCTTCTCGACGCCGAGGACTTCCTTGATGTGGTCGGCGAAGCACTGGTAGTTGCGCAGACGGTCGGCTTCATTCTCACCGCCCAGAATGCCGACCCGGAACTCCTTCATGTCTCCTGCCTGGGCCGCGCCGATCGCCATGGCCAGCATGGAAACAGCACTGAAAAGAATCTTTCTGAACATCTGACGTCTCTCCTATTGTTCGGCAGCATGCCGGCTGCGTTCGGCTGTCTGTGATGCCCTTGACGCGGGCGATGCGATCCAGGCCGCTATAGTCCCGGAAATGCGGGTTCGAGCGGTCCGGCGGATACGGTGATCTTCGGTTTGATGGTCACGCTGGTGGATGTGATGGCTTCGGAGATTTCGGCGCCACTGGCATCGGCGCCGTAGACCGTGCGCACGGCGTCGCGATCGAGGTCTTCCGGCGCTCCGTCGAAGACGAC
Source organism: Alphaproteobacteria bacterium (assembly GCA_017308345.1). GTDB lineage: Bacteria > Pseudomonadota > Alphaproteobacteria > Rhizobiales > Rhizobiaceae > Mesorhizobium. The sequence continues at coordinate 2,648 of JAFKFE010000113.1, forward strand.
CTTGCCGGCGGCCATGCCGATGATGCGGTTGCAATAGGCGCGAGCGGTATCCAGCGTGTGCAGGTTGGTGATGACGGTGATGCCCTCGCGCAGATTGATATCTTGCAGCGAATCCATCACCACCTTGGCATTGAGCGGATCGAGCGAGGCGATCGGCTCGTCGGCGAGTAGCACCCTGGGCTGCTGCATCATGGCCCGGGCAATCGCGACACGCTGCTGCTGGCCACCGGAAAGCGTGCCGGCCG
>JAFKFE010000516.1 GCA_017308345.1 Alphaproteobacteria bacterium
CCCGTGACGCCGCGCATATACCGCCAGCGCCTGCGGTGCCGCAGGCCGACATCGGCGCCTTGATCGCCGAGGCGGTGGCTGACGCGGAAGCCGCGCTCGAGGCGCGTCTTGCGATTGCCCACCAGGCGGCGCTCGACGCCGAGCGTCAGGCCAGCGACGATGCGGCGAGAGCTTTCCTTGAAAGCTTCGGCGGCGATCTCGGCGCCGCCGTCGCCACGCGCATCGAGGCCATGGAGCAGCGCGTTGCGGAACTTGCCGGCGCGACCGTTGCCCGCATCATCGGCGGCCTTCTCAGCGACGACCTGCAGGAACGTTCGCTCCAGGCCCTTTCGCGCGCCATCGGCGCCGCGGTCGCCGACAACGAGGCCGTCCGCATCGGTGTTCGGGGACCGCTCTCGCTGTTCGAGCCTCTGAAGGCCGCGCTCGGATCCCGCGCCGCCAATCTCGACTTCACCGAGGCGCCGGGCTTCGATCTGACCGTCGCCATTGACGAAGCGGTGTTCGAGACGCGTATCGCCGAGTGGTCGGCGTCCCTGTCGGAGGTTCTGTCATGAGCGCCGTCGATCATGCCGAACCCCGGCACGAGATCATCATCGTCAAGCGCGGTCACGGCGACCATGACGACGATCACCATGGTGGCGTGTGGAAAATCGCCTTCGCCGACTTCATGACGGCGATGATGTGCTTCTTCCTCGTGATGTGGCTGATCAACGCCGCCAACGAGCAGACCAAGGCGGCCGTCGCCAGCTATTTCAATCCGGTCGAGCTGATCGATCGCAATTCCAGCCGCAAGGGTCTCGAAGACCTCGGCGACGGCCCGAGCAAGGTCGGATTGACCGCGGACAATCCGCAGCAGGGCGCGACCAAGGCGGGCGATGACGGCAAGGGCGGCGCCGGCTCGTCCGAACGCCGGCAGACGAAGGATGGGGCGCAGGATGCCCAGCTGTCCGATGAAAAGCTGTTTGCCGATCCCTATGCGGTGCTGTCGGAGATCGCCGCCGATACGGGGGTGATGCAGAACGTCAGCGCCAAGGGCGAAGGCGGCGCCCAGGCGGCCGGCCCGGCCACCGGCGCCTCCGGCGGCGAATCCTACCGCGATCCGTTCGCGCCAGACTTCTGGTCGCAGCAGGTGGCGACGCCTGGCGCCGAGGCCACCGCCGAACGCGCCAGGATCGAAGGCGACCCTGCCAAGCCCGGCGAGAAGGTCGCCACGGAGGCGGTGCCGAAGGTGAAGGCCGTTCCGGCCGCGCCCCCGTTGACGAGCGCCCCGCCGGAGCCGTTGGCGACAGCGCAAGGAACCGATGCCCGGAAAGATCAGGAAGCCGCGCAAGGCAAGGCCGGGAAGTCGTCGAGCGAAGAGGCCGGCGGCGCAACCGCCGATGCCAAGGCCGAAGCGGCGAAGGCGGAGAAGGCCGAGGCCGAGCAGACCGCCGCCAAGGGCGACAAGGCGCCGAGCAAAGCCGCTCTCCAGGAGGCGGCCGATATCAAGAAGGAACTCGCCCAGGCATTCCTGCCGGGCGAGAAACTCGCCGACGGCGTCTCGGTCGAGGCTACCGACAAGGGCGTCGTCATTTCGATCACCGACCAGCTCGATTTCGGCATGTTCGAGATCGGCTCGGCCATGCCGCGCCGCGAGCTGGTGCTGGCCATGGAGAAGATCGGCCAGATCATCAATGAGAAGAAGGGCACCATCACCATCAGCGGCCACACCGACGCGCGGCCATTCCGCAGCGACACCTACGACAACTGGCGGCTGTCCACCGCGCGCGCCCATGCGGCCTACTACATGCTGGTGCGCGGCGGCGTCGACGAAAGCCGCATCACCGAGGTCGCCGGTTTCGCCGACCGGCAGCCCAAGATCGCCGCTGATCCGATGGCGGCGGCGAACCGCCGCATCGAAATCCTGATGACGGCCGGCGGATGAAGGGCGGGAGCGTCATCGGCGGCGCGATGGCGCTGCTAATGCTTGCGGCGGGGCCGCCACCGGCGGCGTTCGCGCAGGACGCGCTGCAGCCCTATCAGCTGGTGCGTTCACTGCAGCTGGTCCAGGACCGTATTGCCGGCGGTGATCATGCCGCGCTGCCGATGCAGGCAAAACTCCTCGAAATGATCGACGCCCGGATGCGCGACGCGAATGCCGAGGACTTCAAGGAGCCGAAGAATTTCCGCGCCTTGCTCGTCTACGGCATGAGCGGCGGCAACCCGGCGACTGTCGCGGCGGCGGCTTCACGCGCCATGACGGACCCGCAAAGCCTCGCCATCGCCAACGGCGTCGTCGCTTATCTGAACGGGCGGCCGGCCAATGCGATCGAAACGCTGAAGCCGATCGATCCGATGAGCGTGCCCGCGGACATCGGTGCCTTCCTGGCGCTGGTCAAGGGCTCGCTGCTTGCGGCCGATGATCCTGCCCAGGCGCTCGCCCTGCTGGACGAGGCGCGCCTGCTCAGCCCCGGCACGCTGGTGGAGGAGGCGGCGCTGCGCCGCTCCGTGGGCATCGCGGCGGCGCAGGGCGACGCGGCCCGCTTTGCGCTGGCTTCGACCCAGTATGTCGCGTCCTACCTCTATTCGCCCTATGCCAGCCAGTTCGCCGACGCCTTTGTCTCCGGCGTCATCACGCTGCATATGGCGATCAGCCGGGACAAGATCGCCGACATCACCTCGATGATGGATCCCGAGCGCGAGAAGGTGATCTACCTGCGCATCGCGCGCCGCGCCGCGATCGACGGGATGACGGAGCTCTCGGCTTTCGCCTCGGCCAGGGCGTTGCTCGGCCGCGACGGCAACGGCAACCAGGACGACCCGCGCACCCAGCTTTATTCGAGCCTTTCCACCATGACATCGGCCAGCGTCGATGAGGTGCGCGCCAAGCTTGGCAAGATCGATCGCGGCAAGCTTTCGCAAAGCGACCGCGACCTGCTTGACGCGGCGCAGGCGGTGGCGGGCGAAGTGGTGGCGCCCGTGAAAGCAGCCCCCAAGGCCGAAGCTGCACGGCCGGCAGCCGCAAAACCGGACGACGCGAAATCCACGGCCGACGCCTCCGCCGATCCGGCCAATGCGGACCTGCCTCCGGTGGAGGGAGCGATGCCCGACCGGCCAGCGGTCGCGGCAGGCGATCCGACGGTCGCGGCGAGCGATCAGGCCACGGGCTCGCCGCCGCCTCCCCCACAGCCGGCGCAAGCAACGGCTGAAATGCCGGCCGCCGCTCCGGCGCAGGTTGATGCCGGGCCGGTGGTGCAGGCATCCGCGCCTGCGGCAGCCGATGCGCAAGACCCTATCGATGCGGCGGTGTCCAGCACCCGGCGCCAGCTCGACCAGATCGACCAGTTACTCGGAGCAGCCCCAAAATGACCACCGTCAGCCAGACCTTGCCGGGCTTTGCTTCGACCCAGCCCAGGCAGCACGCCGTCGGCGGCAAGGACAAGGACCAGAATTTCGGCGAGATGGTCAACGGGACCGGGAAGCCCGATCGGGCCCAGGACAGGCACGCGGCCGGACAGCCTTTGCCGGACGCCCATCCGGCAAAGCGCCCGCCGGCCAATACCGGCAGGCAGGAGGCGGATCAGGACGCGCGGGGGAAAGCCGGCTCGCAGAAAGCAACCACGGGAAAATCCGACAAGGGCAATGCCCAGGCCGAGGATCCGAAGCCAACGACGACCGAGGATACCGACGCACAAGCTAATGAGTCCGCGCAAATGCAAGACCGTTTGCCGTTGCTGATGGCGCTGAGCGACATGAAGCATTTCGCGCAATCGTCGGGCACTGGCGGCAAAGACTCCGCCGACGGCGAAGATGGCGCCGGTGAGCACGGAGCGCTGGAATTGCGGCTGCGCCCGGGCAGGCGCGCGGCGGTTGACAATTCCACCGAGCCGCAGTCGCGATCCGCCCGTTCGACGGCGGCTGATACTTCCGGACCCGACTTCGGGCAGAAGCCGGTCGAGGCGGACATGGCTCTCGACATGCCGGGCCGCAGCGAAACCAAAATCTTGCCGACGCAGGGGAACGAACCGGAGGCCGACAGCCCTGTGCCGCCGCAAGGCTGGCGGCCGGCTTCCGTTCCAAAGGCCTCGCAACAGTCTCAGTCGACCACGCAACAGACACCGGCCAAGCCGTCTTCTTCCGCCGCACGCATGGAAGTCGTCAGCCAGCAGAGCTTCCCGGCGCCGGCGCAAAACCCGATCAGCCAGACCGTATCGGCGCTGGTTGAGGCGGTTGCCTCCGACAACGGCGTCCGGCAGGCTTTTGCAAGCGCCTCGACAGGCTCGCGGACGACCAATTCTGTTGCCGTTCCGACACATGTGCTCAAGATCGAGCTCCACCCCTCGGAGCTCGGATCGGTCACCGCCAGCCTGAGGCTCTCGGGCGAACAACTTTCGATTGAGATGAAGCCCGAGACACACGAAGCATATCGCCGTCTCACCACCGACAGCGATGCCATCGTCAAGTCCATGCGCAGCCTTGGCTTCGATGTCGACAAGGTCACCATCCTGCAACCTTCGATAGCAGCGCATGCGGCCAGCCGCGCCGACGCGAACGGCGCCATGCCGATGTCGACAGGCCGCGACCAGCCTTCGTTCCAGCCCGGGAGCTCGGGCGGCAACAGCGAGGGAGGCGGCCGGCAACCGGGAAGGAACGATGGCAATGGCGCACAGGAATTCGGTCGTGCCGCGTCGCCTCATCGCGAGCGCGCTGGCGACGATATGTATATCTAGTTTCGCAGCCGGCTTCGCCCACGCCGCCGCCAATCCCTGCGAGCCGGAGATCCTGCGCGCCGCCGATCGCTACGGCGTGCCGGCCGGCATTCTCTACGCGGTCGGCCTGACGGAGACCGGAAAGAAGGGCAGTCTTCAGCCTAATGCCTTGAATATAGAAGGAAAAGCTGTATTTCCGCGCAGCCGTGGCGAAGCGCTGGCGACCTTCGAGAATGCCCGCCGCGCGGGCAAGACATTGATCGACCTCGGCTGTATGCAGATCAACCAGCACTATCACGGCGATCATTTCCGCAGCGTCGACGACATGCTCGATCCGCATCAGAACGTCGACTACGCCGCGCGTTTCCTGGCCACCCTGCACGCCCGGCACATGACCTGGTCGATGGCTGTCGCCCGCTACCATGCAGGCCCCGACAACGACCCGGCGCAGAAGGTCTATGTCTGCCGCGTCATCACCAACATGGTCGCCACCGGCTTCGGCAAATGGACGCCGAACGCCAGCGCCTTTTGCAACCAATAGTTGCTATTTCTCAGGCACCAGCTGAGCTCCTCCGGCCTGTCCGTCGGCGCCAATATTGTTCCGCCGACAGTTGCCGCGAATACACCTGTACAACCGCCTTTATTACGGCTCCCAAAAAAACTCCCAAGAAAATAGCTACAAGAAATGATGGTTTTTCAGGATTCGTCGAGCCGGGTACCCCTTTCCGCACGGGGCAAGTGAATTGATTCGGAGGGCGGGCCGATGATCGTGATCGTTGACGAGCGAGAGCTCGTGACTGAGGGCTACTCGTCACTTTTCGATCGCGAGGGGGTGGCTACCGCCGGCTTCGCGCCGGGCGAATTCGGCGAGTGGGTGAGTTCCGCCGCCGACACCGATCTCAGGTCCGTCAGGGCTTTCCTCATCGGCGACTGTCGCGATGGCGCGGTGTCGCCGCGCCAGATCCGTGACCGCACCGGCGCGCCGGTGATTGCGCTCAGCGAACATCACTCGCTCGAACATACGCTGCGCCTGTTCGAAAGCGGCGTCGACGATGTCGTGCGCAAGCCTGTCCATATCCGCGAGATTCTCGCCCGCATCACCGCCATCCGCCGCCGCGGGTCCGAAGAGGCCGCCTACACCGAGGTCGGCTCGATGCGCATCTTCATGGATGGCCGCGATCCGGAGATCGACGGCGAGCCGTTGCCGCTGCCGCGGCGCGAGCGGCGCATCCTGGAATATCTGGCCAGCAACCGCGGCCGTCGCGTGACCAAGACACAGGTCTTCAACGCCATCTACGGCATCTTCGACGAGGAGGTCGAGGAGAACGTGGTGGAGAGCCACATCTCGAAATTGCGCAAGAAGCTGCGCGAGAAGCTCGGCCACGACCCGATCGATTCCAAGAGGTTTCTCGGCTACCGGCTGGTGTTTTGATGGCCGCCCGAGGCACATCCCCCGCCAGCCTCGCGCAAGACACGGGGCATAGCTTTAAGGCCTCCTACCCAGGCACTGCGGAGATGTATCGATGAGCCTCTACGGAATGATGCGAACCGGCGTTTCCGGTATGAACGCGCAGGCCAACCGCCTCTCCGCGGTGGCCGACAACATCGCCAACTCGGACACCACCGGCTACAAGCGCTCCTCGGCCGAATTCTCGACGCTGATCATGCCCGGCACGGGAGGCGCCTACAATTCCGGCGGCGTGACGACGACGATCCGCTCCTCGATCGGTTCGCAAGGCGTGCTGCAATACACCACGTCGGTGTCGGACCTCGCTGTCAACGGCGACGGCTTCTTCGTCGTGCAGGACGCCAGCGGCACGCCCTACCTCACCCGCGCCGGCTCCTTCGTTCCCGACGCGCAGGGCCGGCTGGTCAACGCCGCCGGCTACCAGCTCATGGCCTACGACTACGCCAATGGCGAGCCGGCGGCGACCGCCAACGGCTTTGAAGGCCTCGTGCCGGTCCAGATCTCCGACCAGGAAATGACGGCGACGCCGAGCACGGAAGGAACCTTCAGCGGCAATCTGCCCGCGGGCGCCACGCCACCGGCGGGCGCGCTGCCATCCACCAACAGCGCGACAGCCGAATATACCTCGAAATCCTCGCTGGTCGCCTACGACAATCTCGGCAACAAGGTGCTGCTCGACGTCTACTTCACCAACACCGGTTCCGGCACCTGGGAGGTTTCGGTGTTCGACCAGTCGAAGGCGACGGCGGGCACCTCCTTCCCGTATACGGGCGGCGCGCTGGGCACGGCCAACCTCACCTTCGACAACACCACCGGCAAGCTCACGGGAGCGACCACGGGCGTCTCCTTCACGGTGCCAAACGGCTCGACCCTCGACCTCGATCTCTCCCAATTGACGCAGCTCGGCACCGGCTTCACCGTCTCCGACGCCAAGGTCAACGGCAACGCGCCGAGTTCCATCCAGAAGGTCCAGATCGGCCAGGACGGCGTCATCTACGCGCAATTCGAGGACGGTTCGACCAAGGCGCTCTACAAGATTCCGCTGGCCGACGTGCAGAGCCCCGACAACCTCACCGCCATGCCGGGCAATGTCTATGTGCAGAGCACCGACTCCGGCGCTGTCCACATCGGCTTCGCCAATGAAGGCAAGCTCGGCTCCATCGTCTCCGGGGCGCTTGAAAACTCCAACGTCGATATCGCCGAGGAACTGACCAACATGATTGCGGCGCAGCGCAGCTACACCGCCAATTCCAAGGTCTTCCAGACCGGTTCGGACCTGATGGACGTCCTCGTCAACCTGAAGAGATAAACGACGGGCGCCGCCCCGTGAAAGATCAGCATGTCGCTTTCCTCCGCACTAAGCATTGCCCAGTCGGCGCTCCTGGCCACGTCCAAGCAAACCAGCGTTGTATCGCGCAATGTGGCCGATGCGTCGAACACGGATTACACCCGCCGCATCGCCGTGGTGACCAGCACGGCGCCCGGCGCCAGGGCGGTGGAAATCCAGCGTACCACGAATGACCTGCTGTTCCGCCAGAACCTTTCGGCGCTGTCGGCCTGGAGCGGGCAGAGCACACTTTACGACGGCATGGATCAGCTCGATCTCTCCGTCAATGGAGTAGACAACGCGTCGTCCCCCTCGACGGCGATCGCCAACCTGCAAAATGCCCTGCAACTCTACGCCACCACGCCGTCGAACCAGAACCTCGGCACCAGCGTCATCGACGCCGCCAAGCAGGTGGTGAATTCGCTGAACAGCGGCACCAAGGCGATCCAGGACTTCCGCACCCAGGCGGACAGCCAGATCGCCACCGCCGTCAACGACCTCAACTCGCTGCTCGGCCAGTTTCAGGACGCCAACAAGGCTGTCATCTCGGGCACCCGCTCGGGCACGGACGTGTCCGACGCGCTCGACCAGCGCGACGCGATCCTGAAGAAGATAGCCGAATACGTCCCGGTCTCGACCTTCACGCGTGGCGACAACGACATGGTCATCACCACCAAGGATGGCACGACATTGTTCGAGACGGTGCCGCGCTCGGTGACCTTCACGCCGTCGGCCGGCTACACGGCCGGCACGCCCGGCAACACGATCTACATCGACAATGTGCCGGTTTCGGCCGGCACGGGCGACAACACCACCGCCGACGGCAAGCTTGCGGGTCTCTTGAAGCTGCGCGACGGCGTCGCCTCGACCATGCAGAGCCAGCTGGACGAAATCGCGCGTGGCCTCGTCACGGCATTTGCCGAAACCTCGTCCTCGCAGCCAGACGCGGCCGGCCTGTTCACCTGGTCCGGAGCGCCGGCAATTCCGGCCGCCGGCACGCTGGTCGACGGTCTCGCCGGCTCTATCAGCGTCAACGCCGCCTTTGATCCGAGCGCCGGCGGCAATCCGGCCCTGCTGCGCGACGGCGGCGCCAACGGCGCGGCCTACGTCGCCAACACCACCGGCGGCGCCTCCTATTCGGACCTCCTGATCGGCTACGGCAACAAGCTCGATCAGCCGATGGCCTTCGATACCTCGGCCGGCATCACCGTCAGCTCCGGCGTCTCCGACTATGCGGCCAATGCCATCGGCTGGTTCGAGGGCGTGCGTCAGCAGGCCTCGACCAATGCCGACAGCAAGCAGGCGCTGGCCGCGCGCACGGCCGAGGCGCTGTCCAACGACACCGGGGTCAATGTCGACCAGGAGATGTCCCTGCTTCTCGACCTCGAGCACACCTACCAGGCCTCGGCGCATATGATGAAGACCGTGAGCGATATGCTGGACGCCCTGATGAGCGCGGTGGGATAATTCATGAAAGCGACAGGCGTTTCATCGGCTGCCATTTCCAACGCGCTGCGTTACCAGCAGGCAAAGATGCAGGCCGACCTCGTCAAGGCGACGAAGGAATCACAGACCGGCACGGTCGCCGATGTCGGCCTGACGCTCGGCAGCCGCACGACCCAGGCCGTCACCTTCCAGCGCGATCTCGACCGGCTGAACGGCATCGTCGATTCCAACGCACTCGTGTCCGCGCGCCTGACATCGACCCAGGATTCGCTCGGCCAGGTCGCCGATACCGCGCAGAGCTTCCTGTCTGCGCTGACCAGCGGTATTTCGGGCGACTCCTCGACCAACATCCTGCAGACCGCCGGTGCCTCGGCGCTGCAGCAGATGACGGGCATCCTCAACACCAGCGTCAACGGCGAATATCTGTTTGCCGGCACCAACACCGACGTCAAGCCGATCGACGATTTCAACGCCGCCGGCTCGCCGGCGAAGGCTGCGTTCGATGCCGCCTTCTCGAGCTATTTCGGCTTTGCCCAGACCGATCCGGCGGCAGCCAACATCACCGCCGCGCAGATGGACGACTTCATCACCACCCAGGTCGAGCCACAATTCCTCGGCTCCGGCTGGCAGGCCAACTGGTCGAGCGCGACCGACGAGCAGATCACCAGCCGCATTTCGCTCAACGAAACCACCCAGACCTCGGTCAGCGCCAACGAGCTGGGCATCCGCAAGCTCGCCATGGCGGCCACCATGGTCAGCAGCATGCTTACCGGCAGCATCAGCGAGGCCGCCCAGAACGCGGTCGTCAGCCGGGCGCAGGCGCTGGTCGGCGAAGCCATCGGCGGCATCACACAGGTGCGGGCCGAAACGGGCCTCGCCCAGCAGCGCGTGTCGGACGCCAGCGACCGCATGAAGACCCAGGTCGACCTCTTCGAGAAGCATATCGTCGACCTCGAAGGCGTCGATCCCGCGGAGGCCGCCACCCGCGTCGCCGATCTGACACAGCATATCGAGACGTCCTTCGCCTTGACCGCGCGGCTGCAGCAACTCAGCCTGCTCAATTATCTGACCTGAACACCCACACCGGAACGCCAGAGCGCCGACGATGTATCAATTCTCCTACGCCGACATCCAGACCGACTCCGTCGCCGACGCCAAGGACCGGGAGCGACAGCTGCTCACCCGCTCGATCGACATGCTGGCCGCGGCCGCCGCCGTCGGCACCGATTCGATGGAAGCGGTCGAGGCGCTGCACTTCACCAACCGCATCTGGACCACCTTCGTCGAGGATCTCGGCTCCAGCGACAACGCCCTGCCCAAGGAGCTGCGCGCCAACCTGATCTCCATCGGCCTGTGGCTGCTGCGCGAGACGGAAGACATCCGTCAGGGCCGCACCAACAATTTCGAAGGATTGATCGAGGTCTCCCAGATCATCCGAGACGGCATCCAATGAGCAACACGCTGAAGATCTCGCTGAAGCCGAACGAGAAGATCTATATCAACGGCGCGGTCATCCGCGTCGACCGCAAGATCACCATCGAGCTGATGAACGATGTACAGTTCCTGCTCGAAAGCCATGTCATCCAGGCCGACCAGGCCTCGACGCCGCTCCGGCAGCTCTATTTCATCGTCCAGATCATGCTGATCAACCCGGCGGGCGCCGCGGAAGCGCGCGACATGTTCCGCCGCTCGCTGCCGATGCTGATCGCAAGCTTCGACAACCAGGACATATGCAAGGGCCTGAAGCAGATCGACCGCATGGTCGGAGAGGACGAGATCTATGAGGGGCTGAAGGTGATCCGCGCGCTCTATCCGCTTGAGCGCACGGCGCTCGAGGACAATGACGACATTCCCGAAACGC
>JAFKFE010000114.1 GCA_017308345.1 Alphaproteobacteria bacterium
CTCGACACCATCGTGCAGAATCTGACGGACGGCGAAGCGTCGTCGATGGAAAAGATCAAGAATGCAGAGGGGCGGGCGGCATGAACGCGGCGGCCAAGATAGAGGACGACAACGTCACCAAGCTGAATGCGCCGGCGCAGCCGGTCGGTAATGCGCCGGCGCAGCCGGTCGCTGAAGCACCGGCGCAGCCCGCGGCGGCTCCGGTCGCGGTGGCTTCCGAGCCGCGGCGGGCGCCGGCCGCGCCGAGGAAGAAGCGCCGCCTCGGCCGCTTCCTGTTGATGGTCGCCCTGCCGCTGGCCCTTGCTGCGGGCGGCTCGTATGTCTGGGTGACGGGCGGCCGCTATCAGGAAACCGAGAACGCCAACCTGCAGCAGGCCAGGATTTCGGTCGCCTCCGATACGGCCGGCCGTATCGTCCAGGTCGGCATCGCCGACAACCAGCTGGTCAAGCAGGGCGACCTTCTCTTCGTCATCGATCCCGAGCCCTACAGGATCGCGCTCGCCCAGGCCGATGCGGCGGTCGCCGCCGCGCGGCTCAATGTCGAGCAGCTGCGCGCCGCCTACAGCCAGGCGATGGCGCAGGAAAAGTCCGCCGTCAGCGAGCTCGACTATGCGCAGTCGCAATATGACCGCGCCGCCGATCTCGCGCAGAAGGGCATCAACGCCAAGTCCTCGCTCGACCAGGCCCGCAACGACCTCGACAAGGCGAGGCAGCAGCTTGCGGTCGCTCAGCAGGGCATCGTCAGCGCCAAGGCGGCTCTCGGCGGCAATCCCGATATCGAGACCGACAAGCATCCGACCGTGATGTCGGCGCTCGCCGCGCGCGACAAGGCCGCCTACGATCTGGCGCAGACCACGGTGAAAGCGCCGGCTGACGGCGTCATCTACCAGGCCGCCTCCTTCAAGGTCGGCCAGTATGTCGCCGTGGGCACCCCGCTGTTCGCGCTGGTCGAAACCGGGGACACCTGGATCGACGCCAATTTCAAGGAAACCCAGCTCACCCATATGAAGCCGGGCCAGAAGGCGGAGATCGTGGTCGACACCTATCCGGGCCGCACCTTCGAGGCGACCGTCAAGGCGATCGGCGCCGGCACGGGCGCGGAGTTCTCGCTGCTGCCCGCGCAAAACGCCACCGGCAACTGGGTCAAGGTCACGCAGCGCATCCCGGTGCGCCTGGAACTGACCGATCCCGACGCCAGGATGGCGCTGCGCACCGGCATGAGCGCCACCGTCACCGTCGACACCGGCGTGGCGCGCGGCCTGCCGTCGGTCTTCGGTCACGCCACGGCGGGAGAGCAAGCGCAGTAACGACAGCGAAGCCCGCCAGCCTTCGGCGGGCAAGGCAGGAATTGGTCTGATGGGAGGAGTGAGAAGGATCGGAACTTGGTTCGAGCCGCCGAGCGGTTTGGCCCGACTCTGAAATCCTCGACACGCACCCG
>JAFKFE010000115.1 GCA_017308345.1 Alphaproteobacteria bacterium
ATATGGATGCAGCCGGACATGCTGGTGTTGGCGGGGCCGAAAGCCTCGACGAGCTGGTAGAAATCGGCCGCGGCGTCGGGATGCAGCCGCACGCAGCCATGCGAGGCGGGACGGCCGAGACGGCTGATGGCATAGGTGGCGTGAACGGCGTAGCCGCCATTGAAGAACACCGAATGCGGCATCGGCGCGTTGTCGTACTTCTTCGAATACCACATCTCGTGCATGCGGGTCGGCTTGAACGAGCCGGTCGGCGTGATGTGCGCCCTGTCGCCGGTCGACACCTTCCAGGTATAGGTCGGACGGCCGTCGACCGTGACTTCCATGATCTGCTGCGACAGCGAAACCTTGGCGACGATCTGGTTGGCATGGGCGGCATTGCCGGCGCCGAACAGAAGTGCCGCGCCGGTGAGCGCCGCTGCGGTGATATGGATGAGCTTGGCGGAAATGGCGGTATGCATGACGATCCCTCTCTGTTTTTTGCCGGTGACGCCGGCTTCAATTCGATGAGGCTCTTATCGGGCCCGTCCGTTTCAGACCTATTTCGCTTGATGCTCGTTTCTGTTTCGAATTCGTTTCTATAAAATTGGCGACAGGCCCCCGGCCGGACGGTACTGCCGGCCTTTCCCGCGAGCGGAGGTTCGGCGCAGCACAATGAGCCGGGACCAGAAACGAAAGTTCATTTCACACATATATGAAAGATACCGGCCCGCTTTCGAAACCAGATTGCAACAAAGCGCGGCCACGGCGGCATGATGCGGATACAGGCTGGCGGCAGATTCAGCGCAACGGGAACAAGCATCTGCAAACGAAAATGGGCAGGAAATCGAAACTCCGCTCCTGGCTCCTTGGGATCAGCATCGCCGCGATCATGTTCGGCGGCGCCGGCTCCGTGGCCGGCAACCCGGCGGCGACGCTGGCGGCGATGAATTCCGGCGAGGTTTCGACGCTGCACATGGCTCTGTTCATCGCCATGGTCTGGATTGTTTCCAACCTGCGCGTCCACCGGCTGAAGGCCCTCTGGCGGGTCGGCTTTCGGCTGAGGAGGATGCGCGGCCCCTCCGGCTACTTGCTGCCGAGAGGACCGAAGGCCCGCGCCGCAGCGGGGGGCTCCGTCAGCGGCGCGGGCGCTTCGGGAGTTTCCTGAAGCACCGACGGCTTCGAGACACCGACGACTTCGAGACTGGGATTTGAAGAGATGACGACGAAATCTGCTGCCTCGGTGCTTTCGGCGCTGCTTTACGCGCAAGGCTTGCTTGGCTTTGCGGCGCTGGCGACGGTGCTGTTCAAGGAGCGCGCGCCTACCCAGATCACCGCCAGCGCCGACATTCCGTCCGGCCCCTCGGTTATCGTGGTGCGCTGAGCGCCAGGCGTCGGACCCAAAATGCCCACCGCTTTGGGGAATCCGATGCTCGAAAGCCTCGCTGACCCGGACTCAC
>JAFKFE010000116.1 GCA_017308345.1 Alphaproteobacteria bacterium
GGTGCGCCGATATTCAGGTGATGCCGGCCTGCAAATGGCGGCTTTCCTGCGCTTCCGGTGCTCACGTACCTTTAGGTATGCTCCGCTCCGGTTCTCGGAACCCACCATTTTCGGCTCGGCCTGACCTGAATCTCGACACACCCTGCAGGCGCATGTCACCAAAATCGGTTTTGATTTCTGCCTCCCGCTCGTTGATTTGAATGCCCCTTGGCTGTACCTGTCCCCGAACAAGGGTGGCCAATGGCAGTGATCCCAAGAATCCTCGTCTTCGCCGGCTCGGTCCGGACCGGCGCCTATAGCGGCCGGACGGCCGATGTCGCCCAGAAGGAACTCGCCATGCAGGGCGCGGAGGTGACGCGCATCTCGCTCGGCGACTATCCGCTGCCGATCATGGACGAAGACCTGGAAAAGGAAAAAGGCATCCCCGAGAACGCGCTCAGGCTCGGGCGTCAGATCGCCGCGCATGACGGGCTGCTGATCGCGACGCCCGAATATAACGGCTCGATCCCGCCCCTGCTCAAGAACGCGATCGACTGGGTGAGCCGGATACGGCGCGACGGCGGCCGTACGTCCAGGCCGCTTGCCGGCAAGCCGGTCGGGCTGTGCTCGTCCTCGGAGGGCAAGTTCGCCGGCATACGCTGCATCAACCATCTGCGCGCGGTGCTGGTGCGCTGCCAGATGGAGGTGATCACACCGGAATGCTCGGTCTCCGAGGCCGACACGGCGTTCGCCGAGGACGGACAGTTCAGGGACGCCAAACTACACCAATCGATGGAGCGCCTATGCCGCACACTGATGGAAACCTCGCGCATGCTGTCCACCCGGATCGAGGCATGATGCATTTCGCGGAGGCAGGGACCATGCGAGCCAAATCCATGCAAGAGAGGCTGATCGTCGGGCTCGACCTGCCGACGCTGAGGGAGGCCGAGAAGGCGGTGCGCGAGCTCGAAGGCGCCGTTTCCTTCTACAAGATCGGCTACCAGCTCGCCTTTGCCGGCGGGCTGGACTTCGCGCGCGAGCTCGCCAGCAGCGGCGCCAAGGTGTTCCTCGACATGAAGCTGCTCGACATCGACAACACGGTGGCCAAGGGCGTCGAGAACATCGTCAAGATGGGCATGACGATGCTGACGCTGCATGCCTATCCCAAAACCATGAGAGCGGCGGTCGAGGCGGCCAAGGGCAGCGATCTGTGCCTGCTCGGGGTGACGGTGCTGACCTCGATGGACGAGCAGGACATGATCGACGCCGGCTATGAATACGACCCGCACACGCTGGTGCTCAGGCGCTCCGAACAGGCGCTGCATGCCGGCATGTGCGGCATCGTCTGCTCGGCGGAGGAGGCCGAGGCGGTGCGCCGGATCGTCGGACCCGACATGGCGGTGGTGACGCCGGGCATCCGCCCGTCGGGCAGCGACCATGGCGACCAGAAACGCG
>JAFKFE010000117.1 GCA_017308345.1 Alphaproteobacteria bacterium
GGCGTTCTGGGACTGATGCGCATCGCGTTCCAGAACATGGGCGCGAGCGGCATCGACGTGACCTGGTCGAAAGCGATCGAGGGCCTGCGCCATGCCTTCCGCCGACTTCAGCAGATCAACACCGCCTCGCGCTCGCGCCGCAACGTCCAGCGCCACTACGACCTGTCGGGCGAGCTCTACAAGCTCTTCCTCGACGAGGACATGCAGTATTCCTGCGCCTATTTCGAGCAGCCGGACATGACGCTGGACGAAGCGCAGCTTGCCAAGAAGCGTCACATCGCCGCCAAGCTCAGGCTCAAGGCCGGCCAGACGGTGCTCGACATCGGCTCCGGCTGGGGCGGGCTGGGCCTCTATCTCGCCAAGGCCTTCGACGTCGACGTGCAGGGCGTGACGCTGTCGACCGAGCAGCATGGCGTCGCCACGGACCGCGCGCATGCGCAAGGGTTGCAGGACCGCGTGCATTTCGATCTCAAGGACTACCGGGCGCTCAATGAGCGCTTCGACCGCATCGTTTCGGTCGGCATGTTCGAGCATGTCGGCCTCAACCATTTCCGCACCTTCTTCGACAAGGCGGCAACGTTGCTCAAGCCGGACGGCGTGATGTTGCTCCATACGATCGGCCGCTCCGGCGTGCCGTGGGCGACCAGCGCCTTCATCCGCAAATACATCTTCCCGGGCGGCTACATCCCGGCTCTTTCCGAGGTGATGCCGGCGATCGAGAAATCCGGCCTCGTCGTCACCGACATCGAAATCCTGCGGCTGCATTACGCCGACACGCTCAAGCATTGGGCGGCGCGATTCGCCGCCAACCGCGACAAGGCGAAGGCGATCTATGACGAGCGCTTCTGCCGGATGTGGGAGTTCTACCTCGCCGCCTCGGAGGCCGCCTTCCGCTGGCAGGACCTGGTGATCTTCCAGTTCCAGCTCGCCAGGAAGAACGACACGCTGCCGGTGACGCGCGACTACATGACCAAATGCGAGAAGGCGCTGGAACTGCGCGACCGAGGCCACCGGGAGCCGGCGGCGCCCGCCCCCGCGCCAAAGCCGACGCGCCGCCGCAAGGCGGTGGAGTAGACACGCATTGGCGCTTGCCATTGCGGCCTGACGCTATGAAAAAGGTCTCGTTCGCGAGACCTTTTTCATGACCTATCTCATCTACATCGCCGCGGCCCTTGCCGAGATCGCCGGCTGCTTCTCGTTCTGGGTATGGTGGCGGCTCGAGAAGTCGCCGCTCTGGCTTCTCCCTGGTCTCGCCTCGCTGGCGCTGTTCGCCTTCCTGCTGTCGCTGGTCGACACGGACGCGGCGGGCCGCGCCTACGCCGCCTATGGCGGCATCTATATCGCAACCTCGCTCGGCTGGCTGTGGCTGGTCGAAGGCGTGCGCCCCGACCGCTGGGATCTGGCCGGCGCGGCGCTCTGCATCGTCGGCGCC
>JAFKFE010000118.1 GCA_017308345.1 Alphaproteobacteria bacterium
CCGCGTCGAGGGCACGCTGTTCGGCAATGGCGAGCGCACCGGCAATGTCGACATCGTCACGCTGGCGCTCAACATGTTCACCCAGGGCGTCGATCCGGAGCTCGACTGCTCGGACATCAACCGGATGAAGGACGTCT
This sequence comes from Alphaproteobacteria bacterium, assembly GCA_017308345.1. Lineage (GTDB taxonomy): Bacteria > Pseudomonadota > Alphaproteobacteria > Rhizobiales > Rhizobiaceae > Mesorhizobium. Next base: position 138 of record JAFKFE010000118.1, read on the forward strand.
ACGAATATTCGAACCAGCTGAAGATCCCGGAGCGCCACCCTTATGTCGGCGAACTGGTCTACACGGCTTTCTCCGGCTCGCATCAGGACGCCATCAACAAGGGCATCAAAGCGCTGAAGAAGGCCAACACCCCGCTCTGGGAGGTGCCTTATCTGCCGATCGATCCGGCCGATGTCGGCCGCACTTACGAGGCGATCATCCGTATCAATTCGCAGTCAGGCAAGGGTGGCATCGCCTATGTGCTGCAGGCCGATTACGGCCTCAACCTGCCGCGCAATCTGCAGATCGAGTTCAGCCAGGCCATCCAGGCGATCACCGACGCCGAAGGCAAGGAAGTGCCGGCCAAGCGCATCCACGAACGCTTCCTCGAAACCTATGTCGACCAACCCGGCGCGCGGCTGAAGTTCCTGGACCATCGCACCTATCCCGACACCGAGGTGAAGGGCCGGCGCATCGTCGAGGCGGATATCCTCGACAACGGCAAGGAAGTGACGATCAGCGGCTCGGGCACCGGCCCGATCGACGGCTTTGTCGACGCGCTCTCGCGCCATGTCGGGGTCGACATGTCGGTGCTCGACTATTCCGAGCATTCCTTGCAGCGCGGCTCCAACGCCTCGGCGATCTCCTATGTTGAAATGGAGTATCCGGGCGGCAAGCTGTTCGGCGCGGGCATCAACACCAACATCGTCGCCGCCTCGCTGGAGGCCGTCGTTTCGGCCGCCAACCGGATCATCGGCGGCAAGGCTATTCCAGGAAAATGAAGCGGTCGGGCTCGGCGCCTTCGCCGTGGCCTTCCGACAAAACATGACAGAGAGGAGCCGTTCATCGTTTCCGTGAACAGCGAACTGCTCCAAGCCGCCTGAGCTGATCCAGCTTTGAAGCGTGGCGCATCCCATGCGCCGCGCTTCAAAAGCAAACGCGCAAGCCTGCCATTCGTTAACCGGCAGGGGAATTTCCGGTGGCTTACGCGATCGCATAACACAAGCATCCTTGTGCGCCGGCGCTAGCGCTATATGATCGCGCCCTAACCTGTGCCGACTTCGGAAGGATCGACACTTGGAGCATGCCCCGCCTGCCGCCCCCGCAGTGCGCGAGACATTGGAGCGACTGCTTGCCAGCGAAACGTTCGGACGCTCCGAGCGTGCCCGCAGGCTTTTACGCTATCTTGTCGAACGCGAGCAGGCCGGCGAGGCGGACAGGCTGAAAGGCGTTTCCATCGCCATGGACGTCTTCGGCAAGGACGGTTATTTCGACGCCTCCACCGATGCCGTCGTCAGGGTCCAGGCCGGCCGGCT